>JBBRJI010000461.1:0-5319 GCA_038219625.1 Pirellulales bacterium
TGAACAATATCTTTTCATGATTTTTCCTTACCCGTAGTCGCCTACAGAAATAACTGGCATTTGGTTCATCGTTGGCGAAGGATTTCGAACATCCGAATTCGCCAACGTAATAATCTCGAACTCTGCGTCATTAGGCAAGCGACTGAATGCTAGTGATTTTAACTCTATCTCACTAGCTTGCGCGTCGTGCTAGGTTGCCGCTCGCCTTAGGGTCGGTCGATCAATAAATGTCTGACTTCTGACGTGGGATAGGCTTTCAGCCTGTCATTTTCAAAGCGACAGGCTGGAAGCCTATCCCAAATATTGATCGAGCGATCATTAACGGACTATGGAGGTCCAAAATGATGGCAGGTGTAATTGCCAAAAGTTCCATAACCGGCAATTGGTATCCAACCAACGCTTTCTCCTTCAATTGCTATTCCATTTAACGGCGGCGGCTGACAAGTAGAGCAATCAGTATAAGAATAAGCTATATTTTGAATGCCGCTTTCAGTACTTATTTCGCCACCTTGAGTAAACATATTCCTGACCTTCCTCCCTGTGGGAACACTAAACTCTACGCAACCCTGTCCCCCATTGACGAGAACCTGAGACATATACGTTAAGTTTATGCATCCATAGTTTGTGCATGGCGCTTGTTGTTTGCTATTCGCAACGGGCACAAGCGATACTACAAACAACACGATCAATCCAAAGACTTTGATTTTCATTTTTTACCACTCCATAAATTGTTCGAAATCGAAAACAACCTCAGTCGACTACACGCTACTTTTTTGGGTCCGGTTTTTTGGTAAGCTTCCAGTACATGGAGGCAGCTTTGGTCGCTTCGCTAAAGTCGTTTGGAAAGTCATGTGATGCGGAGCGAGTTTCGACGATTTCCAGCTCGCCCTTTTCGTTGAGCTTGCAAATCCCTTTTCTTGGTCCCTCTCCTCCCATGCCTTCATCGTCGTCGGAGGTTTCAATCGTGAAGCGAAAGGTCTTGGTCTTCTCGTCATGAACCCGACGGATGAATTTGATGATCATCGATTGACCGCTTACCAACTTGACTTCCGTTCGCTCGGCCTCCGATAGCAAAAGCGTACCGCCTAAAAATTGTTTGTCTGCCTTTCCCGCGACCACGCGACTAGCGACAATCCACTCGCCCTGTATTTGTTTATCCAAATCTCTTTCCTGGGCATTCGACGCTGGCAACGCTGACAAAAAGACACTCCCGAAGACCAAAAAAGCCAACTTAACTCGAAACATCATTTTTCTTTCCTCCAATTAGAAACTGAAAACAAAGCACCGCCAACAAAAAGGCAACGCTCGTAAACCAAAAAACTCCCAAAGCAACATTTCGAAAAGACGCCATTCCCAATCGATTTTGGGAGGGTGCGGGCTGTACAGGCGGACTCAATTCGCCGACCACATGTACGAAAGAGTTCTCTATCTCTGTCGGCAACGAATGCACTTGACTGAGTCGCAGCGTGCCTCGTCGAATCTCAACGGGTTTCTCTTTAGCAAAGACGTTAGAAACTAAATCGTAACATTTTTCTCCCTCGTCCAAGATCTCGATTCGTACAGCCGACGTTATTTCGCCCGACTGGAAATGATTCACGATCAGACTCTTACGGTCTGTCGACGGAATTCGTCTCTGTAACAAATCGCCTTTCGCAATGTTTTCGGCGGATGCATTGTCGAGCCCATCCTTGCACGCGCTGGAGATGGTTTCGACAACCCTCGCAATGTCTTCGTCTACGGGAATTGCAAATGCATCGGCGAATACGCTACGAAAACCTGTCGCCCACATGGAGCGCGTCGATCGTGTTCGTTTCTGCTCAAAAAAATGGGTAAATCCTTCGTCCGTTTGGTGCCACAAGAACTCTCGTTCCAAATCGATGATTCCAAGATCCAACCTCCACGGTGACATCCTCGCAAATAGCCAAACTTCCTTATCTAGTCGGTCGGCCACGACAACCAAACGAACGGGCGTCGTAACTGTTTCCGAGGGAAGGACCAAATTAGAATCGGAATCTAACGACAAGGGACTACCTCAAGGGAATTCAGTCATTCCGTCGAATTGCATTACCGAGTAACGTGGACCGGATTCCGCATGCCCAGGTGCGTTAAAACTGAGGGCTATGCCGCCGATAGAGATAATCTGCAAAGCCAGACGCAAACTAGTCACTGCTGGTTCCTCCGGCGGAGAACGGAATGATGATCCGATGGGACTGACGACGCGCCACGAACACTGTTAGGTCAAAATAGGAGCTTCCCACACCTCTTGGTTCCGTAACAACAAACGTGTCGTTCTGACTTTTTTCGTCCGCAATGATTCGACTGTGCTCGATCAATTGGGCCTTTAAATCAAGGATGCGAACTTCGACGTTTTCAAAACCTTGTTTCGAGTTAAGTTCGATCGTATCATTCCAAGGTCGAAACGCACACATAACCTCATCAGGTTTCGCGACAACGGAGAGATCCATCTCGGTGATCGTGCTTGCCGCGTTGACTGTATGGGAAAGCGTCAACTTACGCTTTTCAAAAAACGAAACGGGTCGATCCACACGAAGCCGGATCGGATCAGGAAAGCGAGCCGAACCTACTACTTCTCCATTCATCGAGCATTCAACCGGTGTCTCTGACGCCGAAAACCAAGTGATTGGAATCTCCAGTTCGTTCGGCGATTCCTCGCGCCACGAAAAAACTCTTTTGCGATTTTCCACTCCGTACGTTCTGAACGATCGCCCTTTAAACAAACTGATTTCGCCGACCAAGTTTTCATCCTCTTCATAGCAATTTGCAATGATATGATGCTGTGCGGAACTTTGATCAACAGAGTATGATTTGGTTAGATCGATCGTTACGCTTAATGTTTTCGACTCGCCCGGTTCAAGAGTAAGCGTGGTCGGGGAAAGCGTAGTGCAACCGCATGTTGCCAAGATTCGCCGAATTCGCAACGTGTTTCGAGAGCGATTCGTTACCTCCACTTCCGATTTGAAATTCGAGGTGGCGACAACATTACTTCCTGCACGACTGAACGACCTCAACGGGCCTGGGGAAAAAGACTCCGACACTAATTTCGACAGTCCGGGATTGCATACCCAAAATAGAGCAGAAATCGGAATCGCCACGACTATCGCCGCTGGAAGGCGAAACGATCGCAGTCCATTTCGAGAAGGATTGGTAATCAGAAGCACTCCAAGGCAAATAAAATCTAATGCCATTACGAATCGAATGTCCTGTTCGTATCCTCCGAAGCAATTGCATGAATTTCCACCCGATATCTTTACTTGAATCAGATATCCAATGTAGACAGAGAATGCAATTGCCGCTGGGAAAACCGATCGCGAAGCGTACAGCACCAATCCGACCGCGACAAAAAATTCCACTAATGGCAAGATTACGTTGCAAGTCAACTCCGAAGTAGTGAGATGCTGAATATAAAATGCAGCATATGCACCCTTCAATTTACTCGCCGCCGCAAACGCGAGAACTGCTGAGGGCAAAAGCAAGAGAATTGCCCATGGATTCCGCTGTTGAGCTGTGAGCTGTGAGCTGTTGAGCTGTTGAGCTGTTGAGCTGTTGAGCTGTGAGATTGTTGATGGGCGGACCCCGTAGCTGGCTTTCGCAGCCGACCTAGGAAATTGTCTGGAGATTACGCTTCGAGAGATCAACTCTTGAAGACGTCAACTAGTCGAGCAGAATTAATCCTTCAACGCAAGAAAATTCCTGAAAAAATTCTGGCGACGAATCGAGTTTGCCATTCGTCATCCGGCTGCCGGAATGCAACGATCCAGCGGAAAAGCTGTGAGCGATTTCCGGCACCAAATTGGGTGGCACGTCCCAGAGCGAATGAGATTGGCGTGACGCGTCGCACTGCACAAACACGCCCTTCGTAAAGTCAGGGACGTGCCACGCAACGCGCTCCGTAACACGAAAGAAACGCACTCACTAATTGGCGGGTGGTACTATTTGCGACAGAGCCTAGGGCTGGCGTGCTAAAAAACTGGTATTACAGCAGGGGTATTAGGTTGCGCAACTTTTCGTCCCTGTTTGCGGCATCTCAGAAAAGGGAAAAAGAAAGGGAAAAAGGTGAAAGGGAAAAAGAAGGAAAACGGGGACACTCCCAATAGTGTTCGGCACGTAACTTGCGTTCCTATGGTTGCTTAGTTTTAAGAGCAGCGGCCAGCGAATAAAATCGGCTGACGTTTTCAGCATTGGCAGCCAACGAGCGGGTTACGTCGATTCTGCCAGTTCTTGTGTCAGCGGTGGGCAGATCGCAAGCGAACTTTGCTGCGATAGAGGTTCAAGAGATCGCTCGATAGAGGGTTAGTCAGTGGACTACGTTCGAACCGCGCAGCGATAAGCGGCTTGCGAAGCAAGTTAAGATTGCGGTCGAGAGTACGATATTACATTTTCTTTCCGACCGTCTCATCCTGTTGTTTAAGTTTGTTGAGGTGCGCAGTCAGCTCGGCTTCGCTCGCCATACCGCTGAGGTAGAAGCATATCATTTCAAAGGTCCGAAGCGTTGGCTTTCGTCCTGTCCAAAGACTAATCAACATACATGCTATGATCGCACAGTAAGTCTGAATCTCAATGCCATTGGCGCTATGGCTCAGCAGATGTCGGCAGCCGAGTACGTGCTTGAAGAAGCGAAAAAAGATTTCAATAGCCCATCGTTCGGAGTAGATGAGCGAGATGATGTCAGCGGGTACTTCGAGCAGATTAGTCGCGATTCGCAGGATACCATCGCTGTCAACTCCTGAGGATCCACCCCCGTACTTGCCACGAGTGGTGTGCGGTGAGCACTTGACACACACCAATCGAATCGGATGATCGGGGCGCGCACCGGGCTTGCCGTTGGCGAAGCGTACGATTTGGTCGCTAAGAACTCCCGCTTTGCGATCGGCCTCGCTGAGCGGTCGTTCTTCGATGACCTCATAAACGCTATTATCGCGTAGCCGACAAACGTAACTGCTCTTGGCAGCCACGATTTTGTTGAACAAAGCAAACTTGGCATTGCCTCGATCCATCACGTAAAGCCGATCGGACTCGATCGTTCGTTCCACCACGGCCCGTTCATCAAGGTCGCCACCACCGTCGCGTGTAACGTCGATCCGCGAAAGTACATAACGATCGACTTCGAAATGAGTATGCAGTCGCCACTTAACCATACCATTGCCGGTTTATGATTTAAGCACCGAAGCCCGTGAACAGCCGAGCTTTTTCTGAACCTTGTCGAGTTCGCTCGCTTGCTGGACGGCTCGTAGCGAAGTGACGACTGGATTGAATAGATAGAGCAGGATCAGCATGCAGTACTGATCGAAATGAAGGTCT
>JBBRJI010000462.1:0-5313 GCA_038219625.1 Pirellulales bacterium
CAAACGCACCGATGAGCTGTGTTTTCATCTAAGTCCTGGAACGCCGGCGATGGCATCCATCTGGGTCCTCTTAGGCAAAAGCAAATACCCTGCAACGCTTTTTCAAACACACTTTGAATATGAGACCAAAACGAACCGTACCCTAAAGACGGATATTCCTTTCGATATCACGGTCGATGTCTTGCCGCAGTTCATGCGCGAGCCCGACCGCTTGATGCAACACCTACAAAGCCAAAGTCCACAGGAGACCCAGGGCGTTGAAAGCATCATCGGTGACAGCGAGGCGATTCGACTAGCAGTCGGACGATCGCAAAGAGCTGCCATCCACGACGTTCCAGTCTTGATTCTCGGTGAGAGCGGTACCGGTAAGGAGATGTTTGCCGATGCCATTCACAAGGCCAGCGGTCGTCGCAATAAGAAGCTGTATTCTATCAATTGTGCAGCAATTTCCAAGGAATTGATCGAGTCTGAGTTGTTCGGTCACATGAAAGGCTCATTCACCAATGCGGAGAAAGACCGCAAAGGCCTGCTGGAGCAAGCGGACGGCGGAACCCTTTTCTTAGACGAAGTCGGAGAATGTGATCTCGGACTTCAGGCGAAGCTACTCCGCGCTCTCCAGCCACCCCACGACAAGGGACCTTGTCATCGAGTCTTCCGGCCTGTCGGAGCAACTGAGGACCGAGTTTCTGATGTTCGAATTGTGGCGGCCACCAATCGTGATCTGGTGAAAATGGTCCAGCAAGGACTCTTTCGCGAAGACTTGCTCTATCGCCTGGCTACGATCACGGTCAAGTTGCCACCACTGCGAGAAAGAGGCAAGGATGTCACGACCCTTGCAGAAACAATGCTTGTTGGCATCAATGATCAGTTTCAAAATGCTCTCGGCAAAGCATACATCCCCAAGGTGCTGTCGCCTGACGCCAAGAGATTCGTTCGAAAACACGAATGGCCAGGCAATGTGCGTGAACTGCGCAATGTTTTGATTCAGTCCGCCGTCATGTCCATCGACAAATCGATATCCGATCGAGATATCGCGGCCGCTCTTTCGCAGCTACCGAGCACTCGACATGAATTCGGCGATACGGACAAGCCGCTTGGCGACGGGTTCGAACTCGAAGCCTATCTGGATGATGTTCGTAAGCGGTACCTCGTTCGAGCAATGCAGCAGGCAAATGGTGTGAAAAACAAAGCGGTTGAATTACTTGGATACAACAGCCATCAGGTTCTGACCGGCCATCTTGTCCGTCATGGTATAGAGGCAAAAAAGAAAAAGCCCGTTCCTAGAGGCAAGACATAGCATCTCCGGATAGTGAAAGTCTTGTGTCGGTTTTCATCAAACGAAACACCTATTGCCTCCGGGACAGTCAGCCATGCAATCTATATCTGTTACCGAATCGGTATCGAAACTTACTTGCTAATACTGATGTTTCGACTGTTTTCTTTGATCCACTAGCTGATGGTCCGCGTGCTGGAACATTCTCTCCTCTAGAGGAATCGACGCTATAACCACGTCTGCGCATGTCACGACGAAACCTTAATATGGCGTGTCATAGGAAGACAATGCGTCCATTCAACGGTACCAGGCTGGCGGCACGATGAATTTGGGGCCAGTCGGATGAACCGTAGTCGGCAGCAGCTAATTGCGAAATGACTGGAATGACGTAGGCGCAAAACTTGGATGGAGCGAATAACTTCGATACGGGATCGAAAACGAAGTAGGTCACTGTGCGGCTCTTCCAAAGCTCAGCTCCGTTTGGTTGCGCCACCAGAGAATTCCAGGAGTGTAAATTTCGAATTACGTCGAATAACTCAGAAACAAAGTGGATGCGATGACTGTCGTCCGAAATCATTGGCTCGACAATTTGAAACACGCGAGACAACTCTGACGGCACATCTAGATTGACTTCACGCAGTTGCTCAATCGACGAATGGTTCAGCCGCTTGATTTGCTCCGGCTCGAAAGTCGGTAGCAGTACCGTCTGAAATGCCGAGATCCCGATACGTCGCAGCAAGTGAACTGTGTTCGAAGCGAGATTCCTTCGACCACGAGCCACATGCGAGCTAACCATCGAGACAAAAATGTCAGAGGCACTGAAGCGTTTGAATAAGTGGGCAGTCGCAAACTTGGCGTGATTCGCAACCGGATCGGCGCGGCTAATCTCGAACTCGATCCACAGTCGGCGCGACGCGTCCTCCGTCTGTAAACAGATATCTGCGCGTGGACTGTAACCTAGCAAATTTTCGAAATCCCCCGAAAGAACTCGCTCTTCGCAGCGGCATGTCCAACCGGTCGGGCACTGGGCCACAAATTCTTCCTGCAGAAAATTGGCTAGATGCCCCATAAACGCACTTCCTCATTCGAGCCCTCGCTCACGGCAAACCGAAAGAAAGGTCCAAAAAAACATGCGGCAGTGACCAAAGGTGTCAACTGCCGCTGTTAACTTCCGAAAGTGAGTTAGGGTCTATGCTATCAAAACTCTATAGAGTTCGATAGACTTTACGCCATCCATTCGGAGGTTAAATAAGGACTCGACGATGAAACCTAGACTAAGTGAGTATGTGAAGGTCGCCGAAGCAGCGGAAATCCTAGGAGTCTCGCAAGGGACGGTTCGGACTTGGGCGGAAGCAGGAAAACTGCCCATGCACAAGAATCCAGCCAACGGATACCGGCTCTTTCTGAGACGTGATTTAGAGGATTTCTTGGAGCAGTGTGCCAAGCCATACATCACAAAACCAAGATGAACGCACGTAACAGACGCAGGGAATTTAAAGCGCGATGTCCAATCCATTCTTTGATCAGCCGATCCTCAATTCGCCCTACGCCTCTCCGTCTAGACATTGGGAGCTAGTGATAGTGGTCAGCCGACACAGAAGATTGTCGACACTCGCCGCAAAGCGGAGTTTATCACTCCGATTCCTAAACCGAAGAAACGAAAGAAGAAGAACGCTGAGCAACTTGAGCTTGCGCTTGATGAAGGGCACGGACTTTCGACCAATGAACAGAAATACGACACAACCTCGGTTATCAACCAAGTTCGTCGCCTTGTCGAAGAGTGGCGAGCGATTCCGAATCCGTCGAACTGGCACGTAACTCCCGAAACGGCTCGTCTATTGCAACATTGGCGACACCACGAGTTCAGTGGTGTTCGTCCTTTCTTCTGCCAAATTGAAGCGGTCGAGACCGCGATTTGGTTGACCGAAGTTGCCGCCAAGTCCAAAGAGGGAAAACGTCTACTCGATCACCTCGAGCGAGCCAACCTCGACGCTAATCCTGAAATCATGCGACTTGCGCTCAAGCTTGCAACAGGAGCAGGAAAAACCACGGTTATGGCCATGCTCATTGCTTGGCAAACGGTAAACGCGGTTCGTCGTCCAAACACAAAGACCTTTACTCGCGGTTTTCTGCTTGTTGCACCGGGGTTGACGATTCGAGATCGTTTGCGAGTCCTTCAGCCGAACGACCCTGATAGTTATTACAAGAATCGGGAGATCGTCCCGGGTGACATGCTAGATGATATTGGTCGAGCCAAAATTGTAATCACCAACTACCACGCATTTAAAATTCGCGAACGCGTCGAATTATCGAAAGGTGGTCGCCAACTGCTTCAGGGCAGAACCGGAGAGGAACTCAACACGCTCGAAACCGAAGGCCAAATGATCCAGCGTGTCATGCCTGACCTCATGGGCCTGAAGAACATCCTTGTCTTGAACGACGAAGTCCATCACTGCTATCGCGAGAAGCCACCTGAAGCGGACGACGACGAGCTGAAAAGGGACGAAAGGAAAGAGGCAGAGAAGAATAACGAAGCAGCCCGGCTATGGATTTCGGGACTTGAAGCCGTTAACCGCAAACTAGGTGTATCGCGAGTCTTCGATCTATCAGCAACTCCATTTTTCCTTCGTGGATCTGGTTATGCCGAAGGAACCTTGTTTTCCTGGACGATGAATGACTTCTCGCTGATGGATGCCATCGAATGCGGTATTGTAAAACTACCGCGAGTTCCGGTAGCTGAAAACATTCCTGGCAATGAGATGCCGATGTTCCGCAATCTGTGGGAGAACATTCGAAAAGATATGCCCAAGAAAGGACGGGGCCAAGGCGAAGAACTCGATCCACTCAAACTACCGACCCGATTGCAAACTGCCCTTCAGGCACTTTACGGACATTATGAGAAGACATTCCACATGTGGCAAGATGGAGGCATCAAGGTTCCGCCCTGCTTCATCGTGGTTTGCCAAAACACTGCCATTTCAAAACTGATCTACGACTATATCTCCGGTTTTCATCGCAAGAACGAAGATGGCACTTCGCAACTCGAGAATGGACGTTTGGCGCTATTTCGAAACTTTGATGACGTTACCGGTAATCCATTGCCACGCCCCAATACGTTACTGATCGACAGCGAACAACTTGAGGCAGGCGACGCACTAGACTCGAACTTTCGCGAGATTGCTAGTGACGAGATCGAGCGTTTCCGTCGCGAGATTGTCGAACGCTCTGGCGACGCTCGCGCTGGAGATAAAATAACTGATCAGGAGCTTCTCCGCGAAGTCATGAACACCGTCGGAAAACCTGGGCAATTGGGTGGTTCTATTCGCTGTGTTGTATCGGTATCAATGCTCACCGAAGGCTGGGATGCAAATACGGTGACGCACGTACTGGGCGTGCGAGCCTTTGGAACGCAACTTCTTTGCGAACAAGTCATCGGTCGAGCACTTCGCCGTCAATCGTACGAGCTGAACGAAGATAACCTCTTCAATGTCGAGTATGCCGACGTATTTGGCATCCCCTTTGACTTCACTGCGAAGCCTGTCATCGCGCCACCGCAACCTCCACGCGAAACCATCCAAGTGAAAGCGATTAGACCAGAGCGAGACCATCTGGAGATTCGATTTCCACGCGTCGAGGGCTACAGAGTCGAGCTACCCGAAGAGCGTTTGATGGCCGAATTCAACGACGACTCTTCGCTAGTACTCACGCCCGATTTAGTCGGCCCATCGATCACACAGAACTCAGGCATCATCGGCAAATCGGAGGATATGAGCCTCCAGCATTTGGACAAAGTCCGTCAATCGACGATTCTATTTGAAGTCACCAAACGCTTGATCTACACGAAATGGCGTGACCCGGGCGAAGAACCCAAGCTTCATCTTTTCGGTCAACTGAAACGTATTACCAAGCAATGGCTCGACAACCATCTTGTTTGCAAAGGCGATACCTATCCCGGTCTATTGATGTACCAAGAACTTGCCGACATGGCCTGCGAAAAGATCACCCGAGGCATCTCCGAGCATTTCAAAGACGAGCGTCCG
>JBBRJI010000463.1:0-5313 GCA_038219625.1 Pirellulales bacterium
CATCGGAACCAGTCATTACAACGTTAGCAACATGGTCACGGGGTAGGGATGACTCAATAGAAAAGGGGATGCGCACGGCTTTGTTGGTGATACCAAAGGTGGGAGTATCCACACTGAGCAGTTCGATGTCCGGCAAGCGTGTTGAAGCGCCAACTGGAATCGAGATAATTGGAACTCCCTGCGCCCGGAATCGCATTGCAGCGTTCATCGGTGATTGACCGGCATTCCAATCACCGTCGGAAAGCAAAACCACGCCGAGGATGCGTGTGGTCGAATCAATCGCTTGATTGAGAGCGGAGTTTAGATCGGTGCCATCCGCTTTGCCATCGGCCGGAAACGAACTTACTCGAACATCCATACGCGACGCAAACGAACTCCAAGCCTCTTGATTAAGAAGGGGCGCGATGGCAGAAGCTCGTGTTTGTGCCTCCGATTTTCCGGATTCGTTTTTGGAAAGTACATCCATTGTTTGCATGCTCTGCGAACCGTCGGATAGCACGAGCAATGCGGGTTTTTCGTCCGATCGAAACTCCTGGACCCATTCTGGCTGATTGAGCAAAACCGCACCGACCGCAACGATTCCGCAACGAAGCAATTCCAACCACAAGACAGACTTAAGGAACCCGCTGCGCCGCCATGCAAAGTAGGACAGAGCGAGGGTTGCGGCGCAAACGGCGATAGAAAGTCCAACCAGCCATGGCTCGGTGGAGAACGTAAGGGATTGTTTGGAAGGGTTCATGGATTTAATAATAACTCAAAATTCAGCGAAGTGGGTACGTAGGTCCGTCGCTCCGCCGACGGACGGTCAGCGTACTCTCAGACCCAAGTGTGCGTTCCTACTAAGAAATGCAAAGAAGCTTGTGGCAGACTGCAGTTTTGCCGTTGATGAGGACCTGAGCCGACGAGGCTATTCCAGGATCGAGGACTCAAGTCGGCGGAGCGACTTGACTACGTTCGGAGCGACTTGAGTACGCTACAACGCGAATGCCATGCATATTCCGGATTCCATGACCAACCGATGCATGCATTGCAAGCATCATTCGAAGGCTCCGAGTTCAGCCTCCCAGGTGGGCGACTCGATATTAACCGGGAATGCGGGAAAATCGACAAAGAAAAGCGAATGCTTGCATTGATTATTACTGCACTCTTCGTAGATAATCGAATAGTCCATTTTTGCCGACCAAAGTGTTTAACTAGACAATTGGGCCTAACATGAAATTCTCACTCGTACGCAACGCATCCTTCGGAATCGCCGTGTCCCTGGTCTTCTCGCTGGAAGTTGCTCAAGCGCAGCTTACTGGACTTGGCGGACTGACCCAGGGCGCCGGCGCCGTTGGCGGCGGATCGGGCGCAACCGGAGGCGCGACGGGTTTTGGCGCGGCGGGCGGAGCAGCAACCAATGCCAAACTACCGGGTTCGTTTGGTGGGCCAGGAACTACCGGCGTTTCGATCTATACAAAAGACTTAATTTTGCTCAATCCATCCACTGCTTTTTCCAATGGCTCAACGTTGTCAGGTGGGGCAACAGGCGGACAAGGGGGGCAAACGGGAAGCACTGGTAGCCCGTTTGGTACGAACGCATTTTCTTCGAACGCTAATACGGGTGGATTGGGCGCGGCTGGTGGTCTTGGCGCTGGCGGTCTTGGCGGTCTTGGCGGGGGCCTCGGTGGTGGGCGATTGGGAGGCCTTGGCGGAATCGGGGGCTTGGGTGGACTGGGTGGCGGTGGGGCAGGGAACGCCTCCGCTCAGGCGAAGAAGATGATTCGTCCCATCGTTAAACTCGATATTGAAACTGAACGCCCTTCCTCAGCGAGTCAAGCCACAAGTGCTAACAGTCGTTTGGGTCGAATACCTCTACCAAAAAAACTGCAAAACGTGACATCGTCCGTTGAAGGCGGCTTGATCGTCCTCCGCGGACAAGTCGCTACCGAGTCGGATAAGAGGCTGGTTGAACGCCTGGTGAAGTTGGAGCCTGGAATTGATTCTGTACGTAACGAGGTGACAGTCCAGAATAGTTCATTGGAGCGTATTCAGGCAACACCCAACCGTTAACAGTCTTGGTCGTCATGCTGGATTGCGTGACCGGAATGGAAGGTGGTGGACTCAGGCTCATGTTGGTCGGCGCTGTTTGTGGCTGTAATCCCATGGGTGATGGGGCTGGAGATGCAATCGCAGTATTCGTCGGCCCATACGCATTTCCCCCTATCTGAGCTGCCATGATGTTGGATGCCGCTGCTAGTTGCTGTGTCTGAAACTCCGTCATGTTGGGTGGCAATTCCTTGTGAGCAGAACCGCGCATCAGCGAGCTCGAGGGGACTTGAATGGTGGTCGTTCGCAATCCACTTTCCTTTGGCCCGTCGGACCTGCCAGTGTCCATCATTTGACCCTGATAGGGTACTGGCGTCGTGGCCGAAGCTTGCTGAATGGCTGCTTCATTGTGATCCGTCTTGGAAGTACCAGGTAAGTTAAGGTTGGCGGCGGAGCCGCGAACCATCCGTCCATCCTTGGTCAGGAATGTCGGAATGAGCATGATCTTCTTTGGAGCGCCGTAGGCTTCGTCCCATGGAATCCAAACGCTGTAGGAAGCTCCGAGCTCTCCCTCGGTAAAATGCGTAGTAAACTGTTCGGCCGTGAAACGGAATCGCTTAGTAGCTTGGCTCAAGTCCTCCGTTGTCTGCGTTTTGTTGGTGTCGTCGAATCCATACACAACCATATCCCCATCAACCGGGATGGCCTGAGTTTTTTCGTTGTAAAAGTAAAAACGACCACCGAAACCACGTGTTGCAGGTTTGCCTGGCAATGTGAGAATGTCGTGTGACCAGGTCACATTCATACTTTGGGGAACTTGATATTCCTTTTTCTTAAAAGAGAACCAACTCGAGTCCTTTTTCTTCTTCTTGCTCGCCGCGGAATCCGTCGTTAACGTCTCGCAGCCAACTGTAGTGAGTGCCATGGCAATTGCCGTGCATCCGACAAGGTACTTTTTTGCAAAATTCATAATGTTGGTTTTCATGATTTCTACGGATGGCATTTGATCTAGTATTGAGAGCAAGGACTAGTACTACATGCCGCCGGCTTCATGCCGGGGGTTCTGACCATCACTTCTAGAATGATGGTAACCATCCCCCGAGATAAACTCGGGGGCATTTCAATTAGCGTCCATTGGCAACGCGTGCAACTGGCGGTGGAACAGATTGATACGAGGCAGGTGCAACCCCATAGTTGCCTTGTTGCATGTTCTGCTGGTAGGACGAATTCTGAATGGGCGAGACCTAATTCACGGTGGGCTGTTCGGAACCGTTGCCAGCCTCAATCAAAGTCCTTGTCCCTCGAACGTTTGACCGAATCGGCGTATTTGTTGAAAAGCCATCGATCATCTCAACACCCGGAGAGCCGTTCATCTGATCGAGTTCGCTAGGCATCATCCTTCTGGGACCGCTTCCATTTTCGAAATCGACAGTCGGTTGCAAGTCTGGATAGATCACGGGCGAAGCCGCCGGTCCCCAGAGTCCATTGCCTGGCGAAAGGCCTACGTCGCCGTGAATGTTCAAAATGTCCGCGAGGCAATAACTCATTCGCGAAGACTCAACTTGTTTGATCATCTCCAGTTTCTCGTCGTTGTTGAAGTTGATGACTCTCGGAGTCATGACCACCAGCAATTCCGTACGACTTTCGGTTTCACTGTCAAAACGGAAGAGTGCGCCGGCCAACGGAATGTCTGCTAAAAATGGAATTCTTCGCGAGCGAGTATTTCGGGTCTTGGTGATCAATCCTGAAAGGACAACGGTTTGACCGTCATAGGCAGTGACTCGAGTCTGTGCTTGAGTCGTATTAATGACCTGTTGAAAAACTCCTGCAGCGATTTGTACGCCAGGACTGGATGTATCTAAGGCCGAACGCGTTACGGCCACGATCATGTTGATCAGCCCGTCTTGGTTTGTTCGAGGTTGGATCTGCATAATCAATCCGACGGGTATGTCCTCGATACTTTGCTGTGAACCTGCAACCCCTAGCACGGATCCCTGAATTCGCGGGACAAGCTGTCCTACCTGAACGTTCGCAATGTTATTGTCGATTGTCATCAAGTGGGGTCGGGAGAGAATCTGAACTCGGTTGGCATCTTGCAATGCTCTAAAGAGCATACTGACGGACTCGCTACCTGCGGCCAAAACCAGCCCTCCGTATCCTAGGCTTGAGTTGGTTCGTCCAAGCCCAAACCCAGAAGAGCCTTGTCCGGCAACATTCTGCGGCATTCCAATGGAAGGAATGACTCGAGTGAGCGCATTTCCTTGGTTGAATCCAGGGCTAGTAAGTGTTCCACCCGTTGCGCTGCCACGGTCGAAGAGCAACGCATCTTGAAGACCAAATTCAGCGCCTAAATCAAACTGGTCGTTGAGCGTCACTTCTGCGATCAAAATCTCAACGGAAATCATCGGCTGTTGTCGATCGAGTCGCTCGATGACTTGGCGAATCATCGGCATGTAGCGAGGCATAGCGCTGATGATCAGGCTGTTCGTGTTCGCTTCCGGGACCACGTAAACTTCTCGATCTGTTCGCTCGATAACACTATAGATTGAGCCGGTTGCCTGACCTGCTTGCCCAACGGGGGCCGTAATTTGCTGCAAGAACTGGCGTTGATTTGTTATCAACGTCGTGATTGCCGTTGCCACATCGGTTGCGGAACTGTTTCTTAGCCACACCACTTCGAGCGTTCGTTGTTTCGCGTTGTCTTCGTCCAGGCGCAAAAGCAGCACTTCGATGACTTCAAGATCCGCTTGGGAGCCTGAGACAATGATGGAGTTTGTTCTTGTCTCAGTCGCGATACGAAGTGGAACAAGCGAGCTTTCGGCGCCACCGGAAATCGCAGCCTGGTTGAGGCCAAATAGCCCGCCAAGGCCAACGTTTGTATTGTTGGTTTGCTGGGTGGTCGGCAAACCAAATGCTTGTTGCAATGCGGTCGCCAATGTGGTCGCATCGCCGTTCTTGACTTCGAAGACCTTGATGCGTGCTTCGACGCTCGACGGAATATCCAATTGATCGATCAGGGCTTTGATCAAAGGCATGCTTCGGGTGGGAGCTCGAACGATCAACGCGTTGATGGTTGGGCTATTGTTAACCACTACGCCCGTCAATAGGCCTGAGTCGACGCGTTCCATTCCTTTGCGTGGCACGAGCGTGATTTGGCTACTCGGGACCTTTGCCGTGGATGCGGCTCCAGCCCCACCCTGCTGCTGCTGTTGTTGCTGTTGGCCTGCGCCGGTAGTTGCTGCACCTTGAGTACCATTGATTGCGTTGCTCAAAATGGTTTGCAAG
>JBBRJI010000464.1:0-5308 GCA_038219625.1 Pirellulales bacterium
TCATCCGCGCGGCGGTGTTCGGGGCGTCTCCACTGGACTGGAACGACTGGACTTGGATGAAAAGACCATCGCGGACGCATTCAAGGCAGCGGGTTACGCCACCGGCGCGTTTGGTAAATGGCACAATGGCAGTCAATGGCCTTACCATCCGATGGCACGCGGTTTTGATGAATACTTCGGTCACACTTCAGGCCACTGGGGCGAGTACTTCGATGCTCCGCTCGAGGAAAATGGGCGGATGATTCGCACCTCGGGCTATATCGTCGATGTCTGCACAGATCGCGCACTTGGCTTCATTGAAAAGAACAAAGACAAACCGTTCCTGTGCTATGTGCCTTTCACCACACCCCACTCGCCCTGGGCGGCACCCGCGCAAGACTGGCAACGATTCAAAAACAAGACCATCACGCAAACAGCAACGGACCCAGGGAAAGAAGTCGTTGATGAAACCCGTTGTGCGCTTGCCATGGTCGAGAATCAAGACATGAATGTGGGTCGCGTGCTGGCGAAGCTGCAAGAGCACAAGCTTGACGAGAACACGTTGGTACTCTATTTCTCCGATAACGGCCCGAACTCGATGCGTTGGACCGGCGGTATGAAAGGCAAGAAAGGAACCACCGACGAAGGTGGAGTACGCTCGGTGTGCTACCTTCGCTGGCCAGTGAAAATCCCAGCAGGCCATACGGTCACACAGATTGCAGGTGCTATCGACTTGCTACCTACACTTACCGCATTAACCGGCGTGAAGCGAGTAGGGGACAAGCCGCTGGATGGTCTGGATCTAAGCCCGTTGATGCTCAAACAATCCGTTCCGTGGCCTGACCGCATGATCTTCTCCACCTGGGGAGGCAATGTAAGTGTACGTACCCAGACGCACCGCCTTGATAGCGCGGGGAAGTTGTATGACATGCTCGCCGACCCGGGACAAACCCAATCGATTAACGACCGGGATACAGTCCGAGCTTCTAAACTGGCGGAATCCGTCAAAGCTTGGCGTGAAGAAATGCTTCGTGCAGGTGACGCCACAACACCCAAAGCTCAGGCGGGTAAGAAAAAACTTTTGGGCGGCAGTGCCGTTGATCCCCGCCCTATCCCGGTCGGATACCGGGAGTTTCCTATCACAATGTTACCAGCTCGCGATGGCGATCCGCGAGGAAGCGTGAAACGGAGCAGTGGCGCCCCGAATTGCTCGTATTTTGTGAACTGGACGAAGAAGGAGGACAGCATGATATGGCTGCTCGATGTCCATGCCGCCGGTCGCTATGAAGTCACGATCGACTACACTTGCAAAGTGCCAGATGCTGGCTCGACGATTGAAATTTCCTTTCAAGACGTCCGATTGAATGGCAAAGTCGGACCCGGCTGGGACCCGCCACTTTACACAAATCAAGACACACTTCCGCGACCCGATGGCGAGAGTCAGATGAAGGATTTCCATACGCTGAAGCTTGGCGAAATCGCCCTGCCGCCTGGCCAAGGGCAATTCACACTGCGGGCTCTCGACATCCCAGGTCAATCGGTTATGGATGTAAGACGTGTTACACTAACACTGTTGCCTTAGGAGGTGTGCACACTCTTGGCAGGGCTCGTAACGTGTGGCACTCTTGGCATGGCCTGTCACGTGTGGCACGTCCCTGAGTTTACGAAGGGCGTGGGAGTCGATAGAAACGTTTGCCACAATTTCCCTCGGGTCAGAGCTCCGCGATTTTCACGTTGCGGTACTCGCACTTCATCTCGACCCCGCCGTGGATTTGTATGCCAAGCGGCGCCGCACCGGAAAACTTTGGATCCGTGTATTCAGATGCCTTCTCGCCGTTGATCCAGCAAGTGAAAGTATCCCCGTTGGCCTGAACGCGGAACGTGTTCCATTCCCCTTCGGGTTTCATGAGTTTTTTTGCTTCCTTGGCCTGACCGGCCTCGGGATAAGCGGGCTTGCCCCCGGTATAGAACGAGCCTGTCATGTCGACGCGCAGACTGCCGGACACCCCGAGCTGAAGCTGGATTTTCGGCTTCCGCATCTCGATGCCGGTGTCGACGCCCCGATCCGTGCCTGCCTTCCATCGCACGTCGAACTCGAGCACAAAGTCGCCGTAGGACTTTTCCGTCCACAGGTAATGCCCCTTCTTCTCAGCATTGTTCTCGCCGATGAGCACCTCGTTTTCGATGCGCCAGAACTCAGTGGCCCCCTCGGACTTGAAGTTCGACAAATCCTTGCCGTTAAAGAGAGGCCGCAGCTTGGGCTCCTCGGTCGTCCCAGCAACCGAAGCTGCTAACGCAAGAGAAAGTGGGAGTAAGAACCGGTAAAATGTGCTGAATTTTTTCATTGGTTTACTTTCACTATTGGGTTTGGACTAACTTACGGATAATCAGCGTAGCGATGGAAACTTAGAATTCAAGTTGGGGTGGGCTGCATCCCAGGGACTCTTTCGGGCGGAAGGTCGTGCTACAGGAAAGTCACTTCAACTTGCCTTGCATTTGGAACAACCACGTTAACGCAGTGTTCATCAAGCGCTCACCGGCACCGACTTCGGCTGGTGCAACTTGGCTGTCCGCGCCGTAGCCTCCTTCTGCGGCAGCTTCAATCGTTGGAAAGTACTGGTGATAACCATTGCAATAGCCAAAGAAAAACAATTGACTCGTCCGTGCCCGCTCGCGTAATCGCATGGCGTGCTGGCAAAAGAATTCGCCAGACGCCCCTACGAGCGCGATGTCACCGTTGAGCAATGCGACAGTCAGTCGTGGCCGAACACCATCGGCGTATTCCTCTATGAAATTTGCGACCAGTTCGGGAAAGAACGCAACCGAATAAGCCACTCGAACCAGTGGATTGTTTAAGTCGGTCCGCGAATCGAAACGAAACCGCTCTTCTTTTACTTCCAGCGATGGCTTGTTCGCGATCGCGGGTTTCAGCGATGAAGCGAGCTTCACAACTTCGCGACCAAGTGCTTGGCCGAAAGCCACATGATCTCCATGTGCTCCTTTGTTAATAGAAATATCTCCGGATGCTCCCTGCATGAAAATGGCCGTGCCCCCGATTTCCATTTCCACGGTCCGCTTCATCGCGCCAACATAATCGGCAGAGAATTCAAGTGTCTTAGCCGAAATGCTGGTGGGATGCCCAGTGAAGTTCACAAGCACAGCAATCGGCTTGTCCGTGGACGCGTCATCGAATCGCAGGATAGCGAGGGTGCGATCGACGGGCGGAGGTTGTAGCTTGGTGTGTCGGTTGCGATTGAATCCGTCGATCTCGTTCGCCCCGCTGGCGAGTTTCACCGGTACAAGTGATTTGTCTGCCTCGACGATGGCCGCGACGATGCCATCCTCCATTTGCTGGTAATAGCGAATCGCCGCGTCGAATCGACCCTTTCCTTTTCCCTTTTCGTCGCTGAGTTCAAGAACTGGACCGTGGTGCGTATGGGAACCGGCGATGAACGAATGCTCGATGCCTGCTTCGGACTTGATGCGATCACGGATCCTCTGAAGCGATTTCTCAGATGGTGATCGGCCCAGATCGAGACCAACGATGGCTAGCTTGCGACTGCCCACCTGGAGGACGACTGCTGCCGCCTGGAGGGGATCGAGCGTACCGTTGCTGAGCTCGGCGTGCCGTTCGCCATAGCCCCACATTGGAACCGGTTCCTGCGGCGTGATGTCTCGTTTGGCTGCACCGGCTTTCAGGACAGGCTCGGCGGCCACACTGCCGATTGCGAAAACACATAAGAGAGGAAGCGAGAATAGGAATGGAGGTTTGAGTGTCATGGTGGGAGGAGTTGAGAGTTGAGAGTTGAGAGTTGAGAGTTGAGAGTTGAGAGTTGAGAGTGTGGGAGTGTGGGAGTGTGGAGCAACCGCGCAAAATTGTTTTCGGTTACTCTTGGTTGTCTTTAATCGCGATGTAGAGTGGATTCGAAAGTATCCAGAGCATACGCTCATCGGCAATGTCCAGCCAAGCTTCGACTCGGTAGTTGCCAGCTTCATTTACGATAAAGCGAAGTGATCGCCCTGTCGATTCATCGACAACTTTGCCGTTGTTCAGCAAACGCCAGTGTACTGGAAGCGGAGCTTGCGCGTGCAAGCTTAGATTTCGTTGAAATGCGATTTGGCTGCCCATTTCATATCGCTGTTGCCCGTTTTTGGCTGCGAAATCGAATCCAGTTGCGTCCGCCAGCCAGTCAAAGGCCACAAAAGCTCGCCCTGCTTCGAGCGATTCGCGAACAGCCTTTTCGTTCAACTCGGTGAGCAGCAAGTGCGTTCCGACGTGTCTTAAGCTGTTTTCGTATGGGTCGAATTGCAATCGAAACAACTCATCGCCAACTTTCTTTCCTTCACGTTTTACGATGCTGCTGGGGAGGGTGAGTAGTGGCAACTCGACCAATACCTTTCCAAGTGGGTCCTCGACCCTGGCTTTGTCCCCCTCGACCCAACGAGCGATCATTCCGACATTCTGGTGCGCGTCGTTGGCCGATACTCCCGTATGCGGGGCGGTCGCGCAGAGTTCATCCCATCGTTTCAAATAGTCGTGAGGGTAGTCTTGCAGCGCGGAGTAGGACTCTTGGGGGAACTTGCGAATCATGTCGGCAGCTTGCAGAATCCACAACGGACTGCGCATTGCTTCGATCATCTTCTTTTCGTCTTTGAAGTCAGCGTGCGTATTGTAAATCTCTACGCCGGTTACACCTTGGATTTTCCAATCCATTCGCTCCTCAAGGTGAGAGACAAACATGAGTCCGCCTCGGCTGCGAACTAAGTCGTTGAACTCCTGAGAGGAACCCGTATTCAAGCCGCGAAGACTCATCGTTGGAAACGCAAGAAAGCCTTGCGACTCTGCTCCTGGAATGAGTAGCACGCCGTCGTGAACTCCCTGATGGCCATCTTGGAAGAAGTCGTAATGATCGGCAGGGTGTTCGTTGAACATGAGCACGCTGGTTCCCGTTGCCTTGGCTGCTGCGACGATTTCATTGATGGTGCCACGGCTATCGTGTGACCAGTGCGAGTGGACATGAAGGTTCGCGCGGTGCTCTTGATAGGGCCCAATGCGAGGCAGTGCTTGCCACTCGGTTCGTAGTGCTTGCACGGCACGATGCACGGCCTCAAGCTTTTTCAGTTGCAGTTTATCCAACGCGTCTGAACGCGCATCGGAGGCCGAAATAACCGTTGTCAAAAATGCCAAAACGACAAGGAGGCAGGTTGAGTTTCGCATGGTGGTGTGTCCGGCAACCGCCTGGGAACGCGTTGCGGGTAATTAATAGAGAGTTTGGACAAACAGGATAGGCTTCCTACGATTTCAGTCTAGTTATACCCTTCAGGTCTT
>JBBRJI010000465.1:0-5302 GCA_038219625.1 Pirellulales bacterium
ATAAACGACAAAAACCTAAACATGCATCTACCTATCAGCAAAAAAGTGGGAAAAAAAAAGGCCGAACCGAGTTGTTCGGTTCGGCCTCTCAACATTCTGAAAATTATTCTTGAGCTACTGTAACTTCACCTCCGGCTTGCGTACCCATAGCGCCCCAGATGCCCCACAGGGAAGGACCGGTGTACTCACGTGTGTTGCCACCAAAAGTCAAGGTAGCGGACAAGTTGCCTGTGTCAATCGATTGCGATATAAATCGAACCGAACCATCGCACATCACTGCGTTCACACCACCCGTGTGATAACTGCTAGCGGACATTTGACCATTACTTTCGGCATTGCTTTGAGCGCAATTAGGGGAGTTTGGAGGCAGAATCGTCATGAAAGTCGAGTAAGGATTGATTGCATCGCCCCAACGTCGACCCGGTCCCCAACCTCCGTTATCATACGAATCTCGAACTGGAGTGATCAATAAACCGTTTTGCCCACGGCGTGCCAAACAGACCGATGGTGTCATTGGAGCACCAACATTGATTGCTACACCCGTTGCAATTCCGCCCTTGACCTTGGATGTGAGGGGATTATTTCTTTCTCGACCGATGCAAATCTCGGACAAGGCGATTGTGTTGGACGATCCATCCCTCATCGTCGAAAAAGTAGTCGAACTTCGATCGCCATTGCTGAAAACGCCACGGCACTCCCAGTCGCCGAAATTCATATAAATGTCACCGCGATTGCAAACGTAATTCGTTGGTTTGCCGTCGTCTGGTCTCAGCAATACGCTTTCCGAAGGACAGCGAAACGCTGGAACATTTGTTTTGTAAGGGCTAGGAACGATAACACCCGACACGGTCCTATCATTCGTCTGCCAAACAAAACCCCCTGCAAGGGAATAAGGCACGATCTGGTTGTACAGTCCCGACTGCTCGATGTACGGAAGAATATCGGCCAAATAACCGATGCGATCCCAAGCATTGGCGTTGTTTAGAGGAGCTTTCCAGACTGGATCATGCGACTGGGACGGTAACCGCTTGAGAGCATCGTGGTGATTATGAAGCGCAATGCCAAGCTGCTTTAAATTGTTGGTGCATTGCATTCGGCGAGCTGCTTCACGAGCTGCCTGTACTGCTGGAAGCAGTAAGCCTACCAATATGCCGATGATGGCAATAACCACCAGCAATTCGACAAGCGTAAAAGCCTGTCTTTTTGTTGAAAAACGCCGGAACATAAGTATCCCCTTTGAAAAAAACGGAAAAGAACAACAAATACAGTGATTCAAACAACTCCCAAAGAACTCATAATCGGCTTTTGGGTGGTCATCCTTGCATTCTATATCGCTAGTGGATTCACGGCAATACAGTGAAACAGGAGTTTCAATTGAAATAATTGTTTTTTTCGGTTCGATCCATCGCGGTATCCCAGCTCAATGGCATGTTGCGGACCATTCGCAATCCCGATTTCGACCTTAACAACAATTCCGTTCAATGAAGCCCAATTTCGTTTGTTCTCGTTCCCAGGCTCTGCCTGGGAACGCACTGCTCCGGAGGCTCTGCCTCGCTTTGAAATGCAAACGAAAACAAGTATTCTTGACGACTCGGCAGGCAGAGCCTGCAAGGCAGTGGGTTCCAAGGCAGAGCCCTGGAACCAGTCCTTTCGTTCCCTGGGGGTGCGCCTCTTCGCGGCGACCCCCGGCTACTTGCTGTAATCCCGATCGGGATATCCGGCATTCGATGATCACTTCGTGAGAATTAAAAAACGCTCTGAACACTTACGAATTCAACTGCGATTGTTTTTGTTTCGGATCCATCCCAAGAGGACCGCCAGGATCGCTGCGACGATTAAGAACGGACCTGTGACAAAGAGTGTTTTGCGGTTGAAGACAGAAAGGCCCGCGGCGAATACAATCGCGACCGTGAGCGCAACCCCACTTGGCGATCGCCAGAGCAACTCGATCGCAGGCCAAGCAATCCATACGCATAAAAAGACGATTCCTACTTTGCCGAAAAGGTCCGATGCCAAAGCCGTGTCTTTGGAAAGTAAGGATGGCTGAAGCCGCAGAACCACTGCGAAAAGCATCAGTCCAATCGCGGCAATTAGAACAAGCCAACGCATATTGGCCATTTCGCTTCGTGGGGCCCGTTGAGGGAACTTCGCTTTGGGCTTGGCCTTCCCACCAGGACTTGCCCCCATCAATAGGCCTCCAGTAATCGAAGCCAACGCTGCAGCTTGCTCAGAACATTGGAATCCTGCATCTTGGCTGCCGTCATTTCTTCTGCGTGAAAGGCAACACTATAGCCGATTTTCTGAGCCTGAGCGACGAACGTGCTCAGGTTTGGATCTACGCCATTGATGAAAAAGTTGATGGATTTTAGAGGTTCCGTTGCAGGCACGCGGGCTCGCGCTGGAATCTTGGCGTTGCATAACCAAACTCCCCGGTACGTTTCAGCTCCTTGAAGACCTAAGATGAGTCCCGGCAACATTCCAGACGAGATTCCGCCTACGCAAATACGCCTCCGATCAACGGTGTAATTTGTCGCAATATAAGACCGAAGCCGAACACCGATCTCAACTTCTTCCAACGACCAAGCTTTTTCGTCGGCCGACTGATTCACTACGATGATCCATCGATTGTCCCTGGCAAAGAGCTCCCAAGCGTCCGCCCACTGTTTTTGGTCTTGTCCCCCCGCTTCCGCAAATACAATTAACAATCCGTGTGGGATTGCATCGGAATAGTTCGAGGGAACAATCGCAAATGCCTTGTTCTTGACGTCTCCTAAGGGCAATTGGACGGTCCCTTTGGCTCCCTTGGGTTCGGTCGCGTTTTCTGCAACGGCCACTTTAACCATCGGCCACTCAATGTCCCGTTCAGGGTGAGGCTCCAAGGAAACTTCAACGAGTCTGGAATTCCCGTTCTTTTCCAGTTTCAACGCAATCGGTTCGCGATAATCGAGAAAAGCGATTCGAGCATCCAGCTGTGTTTTTTCATCCATGGTCCATTCCCCTACGCTGACGATCGACTCGCCGACCTCAATCCCGGCCTTTTCCGCGGGAGAATTGGGCACGACGGCAATGACCCGTGGCGCGGTTGGCGGACTGCTTGCATCCACCACAACACCCAAAAACGGCTCGCGGTACGTTGGCAATTCCTTGACCAAATTCACTTCAAATTGCTTCTTTGTACCATCGCGTTCCACCTCAAAAACCATGCTTTGTTCCGCATCCAGCGTTCCCATGACATGCTTGAGTTCCGAGTGCATACCAACCGCTTTGAGGCCTTCGCGATTCGGACCGGCGGCGACAATTCGGTCGCCTGCTCGCATGCCCGACTTGGCCGCAGGCGAGCCCGGTGTGACGCCACTTAAAACAATCTCCGGAGAGAACTCGTCTGGACTCTGACTTCGAAAGCCGGCTTTTCCAGGGTAAATGTCTTCCCCTCGCTGCAACCGAGGCAATCGCTCCAAAATATCGGCCAGCGGAACCGCAAATCCAACCCCCGAGTCGTACCATTGCTCCACTTCCCCCTCCGTCGCAATTCCGGGGTTGATTGGCACGAGAATCCCCATCACCCGTCCACGCAAATCGATCAACGGTCCGCCGTAGTTTTGCGGTGAGATTTTGGCGTCTGTTTGGATAGCCTTGTTCCAGATACGTCCTTGAGCGCTAAGAATCCCAACACTGCGACTAGCGACCTTGTAATCAAATGTTTTGCCGAGCGCAATGGACCACTGCCCTACTTGCCAGGAACCTCGATCGCTTGCCACGGCAGCCTTCAACGGTTTATCTGTGTCAATTTTCAAAAGGGCCAACTCTCGACTGTGGTCTCGAGCGACAAGCTTTGCAGCCTTGCGCTGCTCGTCTGGCAATACGACGGTGATCGAGGCGGGCTGGCCTCGAAACTGAAAGATGCTCGTAACAATCCAGCCATCCGGGGTCAAAATGGTCCCAGTGGAAGGGCCGGACGCGACGAACTGCTTATTGACAATTTCTTGACCGCCAAACGTTTCCACTTGAACGACGCAGTCTTGAGAAAAGTCTGCGGCCGCATGAAAGGCTTGCTGTTCTTGTTCATCCAGAGGGGGATCACCGGCGAGCGATTCGCCCATTGCGAAAAACAAAACGCATGTCGCTCCAAGGACAACTCGATTAATTAGTGTCGTAGCGAATAGTGTCGTAGCGAATAGTGTCGTAGCGAAACTCGCCAAGAGTTTCGGCACCCGCTCATTCCGAAAGTCTTGGCGACTTCCGCTACCGGAAAATCGGACAGTTAGTGATCGAACGATCCTAAGCAACCGTTTCAGTTTAAGGTCGAACATGGATGCGAATCAGTTCCTGT
Source organism: Pirellulales bacterium (assembly GCA_038219625.1). Lineage (GTDB taxonomy): Bacteria > Planctomycetota > Planctomycetia > Pirellulales > Pirellulaceae > JBKCUI01. The sequence continues at coordinate 4,331 of JBBRJI010000465.1, forward strand.
CCGCGTTGGACGAGCACATAAAAGGAATCGGCGCGGTTGATGGTCGCGAGCATCTTTTCCAAACTCTTGCGAGAGTCGGCTCGTTGATCATTCAACAGCAGAATCAGATCATTGGTTTGCATTCCCGACCTTTGAGCGATCGATCCTTCGCGCACTTGGTCGATAAAAGGTGGCGTCTTGGACAAGACGTCCGGAATCAAAGTAATGCCAAGATCGTCGATTCGATGGGGTTGTGCAACCGACTTGAGCCCCGAAGCTTGAACGGAAGTGTTTCCGGAAAGGATGCGGTCGACTGTTGATTTTACGACATCCATCGGCAGTGCATAGTTAAGCCAGATTCCCGCTTGTTCGTCTCGAATTTCTTTTCCCAATATCCCAACCAATCGACCTTGAAGATCGATTAACGCTCCTCCCGATGCACCTGGGTTATTTGTCATAGCATCCAATACATAAACACGACCTTGGTAGAGCGATTTGGTTTTGCCGCGACGGGTTGTGAGCGGAGTTGAGGCCATGATTACCCCTTTTTGAGCACTGCAAGATTCATTTCCGGTAGCGATTCCAAAGAGATTACTGATGGCAAAGACTCGTTGACCTGTCGAAGCCTGCGCGGCTTTCGTCAAGTCAAAACCGACGAGCCCCGCGTCATCCAATTTAAGTAAGGCGAGCTCGTTTTGAGGATCCATCCCAACCATAGTCGCATCCAATCGACGGCCATCAAAAGTCACGACCCGAACTTTTGCCACATCCAGCACGGTGCTCCAGCTAGTCAAAATATGACCCGAGTTACCAACGATGATTCCGCTCTGGTAACTCTCTAATCCACGCGCTCCGCCTGCTCCGTACAGCTTAACCACCTTTTCTTGGCTGGTTGCGATAAGCGTTTCGTTGTTGATGACAACGTTGGCGTCCCGTTCCAATTCCGTTGCGAACGTTTGAGCGGAAGATACCCAGGAGAAACCAGCCATGAAG
>JBBRJI010000466.1:0-5301 GCA_038219625.1 Pirellulales bacterium
CGATTCAGATTCCTTTGGTATCAGCAAGCCTCGAACGTCATCGACTGAAATAGCAAGTCGTATCCCAATGGCAAGACTCGGCTGAGTACTGGTAGCGGCCGCATATCTTGCCGATGATCGACACTCTCGCACATCCCAGTAAAAATCACCACCTCGAACAATACTAAGCTCGTGGATTCCGTCAGGTCCGATAGGATTGATATCCAATCCATCGGACGACTGATTCTTGTAGTAGTCCGAATCCCAACCATCTCGCACCCATTCGTACAAGTTCCCGTGCATATCAAACAAACCGAACGGGTTCGGGGCATAGCTTGCTACCGTGGCAGGGCGATCAATACTGCGTCCGAAATTCGCTGCGAGAGATAGGCCCTTTGCACTCTCGCCAGTCGAATAGCGAGTCGTGGTTCCTGCGCGACAGGCGAACTCCCACTGAGCCTCTGTCGGCAAACAATAGCCGGTATTCCTCTGGTCTTCGGTCGAATCCGCGTCGCTCACCAAGCCTTCTCGCAAATTGAGTGCTTTGCAGAACGAGGTGGCATCATCCCACGAAACACGATCCACAGGAAAATCCAACGCGGATTTGTCCTCGCTATTACCCTTGTAGTACGACGGGTTGACCGACATGACGCTCTCGTACTGCCCCTGTGTCAACTCAGTAGTCGCCAAATAGAAAGGCTTCGTCAAGGCAACGCGACGCACCGGACTTTCGCTTCGAAGGCATGCCTGCGCCATTAAATCCGATCGAATCAGTTTAGAGTATCTCGCGATCTCTTCCTCGGTGCTTCCCATGTCAAATTCCCCCGGTGGAATCAGTTGGAAACGAATTCCAGCTAAATTGGTAAATACAATCGGCAACTGCAAATTCGCAGCCCATTGTTGCTGAAGCACTGCGGCACGGGCAGCATCAAAAGGTGCTTTTCCAACAGCCGGTGCGTCCAATGGCAATTTATCCCAAGGCGAGTTCACAACCACGACTTCCGGTTTACGTGCTGAAAAAAAAGGAAACGATGTCGTGAAATACAAGATCGCAGCGGCTGAACAGAACGCGAGCAGTGCCCCCGCTGCAATAGCCAAACGCCGAAGACCACGCTTCGAAAATCGAGCCGCGCTATAAGAACTCAAGGTCTCGGGTGCATTTGCGTGCGAGACCGGTGGCGAAAGAGGAAGCGTACTCTCAATCCTCAGTGACGGAGTATCCGCAACTTTGACGAGCCCCGCTTGCCCTCTTGCCAATAGTTCAGCGACCTCTTTGGCCGACTGAAATCGCAACTCGGGCTGCTTTGCGTGCAGTTTCGCGATCACGGCACACAGCCAATCGGGTGCTTCCGGTATGATGTCTTGGATGGCTCGAGGCGAAGCTGCTGCAACTCGACCGAGTACTGCGACCGTAGTCGTAGCCCGAAACGGTGCTCTCCCCGTCAACAATGCATACATCACGCTACCAAGGCTAAAGAGATCCGATCGAGAGTCCAAAGAGTGCCCCTGTGTCTGCTCTGGAGACATGTACATAGGAGTGCCCGCCACGAACCCCGATTGTGTTAAACTTGCATCATCTAAAGCGCGAGCCAATCCAAAGTCCGTAACCATGGCTCGTTTCTCGCACGACGCTTCAAGAAGAATGTTGCTAGGCTTGATGTCGCGATGAATCATGCCCTTGTCATGAGCGGCTTGCAGCCCATTGGCGATTTGGATCCCAATCGAAACGACTTCGTTGATTTCAAGTGGTCCGTCCTCGTTGATTTTGTCTTGCAAGGTGATACCTTGGATATACTCCATCACCAAATAGGGGATCGGCTCCTCCTCGACACTGTAGACGCTAACGATATTCTGATGCCGGATCGCAGCCCCAGCTCTAGCTTCGCGCAAAAATCTCTTGCGGGCTGGTGAGGTCTGCGCCAAATGTGTCAACATGACTTTGATCGCGACGATTCGCAACAACTTTTCGTCCCGAGCCTTCAGCACCAATCCAAACGCTCCTTGCCCAATCGATTCCAGCACATGATAGTGTCCGATTCGGCCCAAGACCCCGGGTTCATCAACAGGTTCAAGAAAACTCAAATTGGATTCCGCGTTGGATTGCCGTTCCATCGCGGTATCATGAAAAAATTGTGTCATAGAATCAGACGCCTCTTGAGCAAAACCAGACGAACTCAACTCGTTTGAATCAAATCCGGCAAAGGAACCCGTCGCCGAAACTCCTCGGGATTCTGAAACCGAATCTAGCATTGGGGTTTGGAGAAAGCTTCCCATTTTCTTGGCCGACTGCAAAAGTTCGTTCAGGCGAGCCTGCAGGGTTGCGTCCCCCTGGCAGGCTTCCTCGAGATAATTCTCTCGCAATATTTCGTCGGTGATTTCAACTGCCACCTGAAAAAGGACTCTCTCTCGCATTGATCCGATACTCAATCTTTCCCAAACTCAAACCTGCTATAAACTTATGCTCTATTGGCGACGAAACTACGCCAATTTTTTTCCAGAATTGTCACCCAGCGATCGCTGAATCTCGGCGTAAAGCCATGATCTTGCGTACGCCCAGAGTCGATCTGCTGTCCTTTTTGAAATGCCCAGCGAATCAGCCGCTTGTGCGATTGTCAGGCCGGCGAAGTAGAGGAGCTTGACCAGTTCTGCCGCAGTTGGCTCAATCGAATGAAGCTTTGAAAGTGCTTCGTCGAGCGCAATCAAGTCCTCGGAAACGCTATTGTCGATAAACAAGGAATCCAGTTCTTGAATGTCATGCTTCGACCAATCCCCACCACGCTTTTGCCTATTCCTTCTGCGAGCATGATCCACAAGCACACGACGCATTGCCTCCGCCGCTGCACCTAAAAAATGGTGTATGCCATCCCAAGTCAACGTCTTATGATCCGCCCCAGTCAGCCTGAGATAGGCTTCGTGAACCAAGGCAGTCGCTTGCAAAGAATGGCCGACGCCTTCACTGCGTAATTTTGCAGCGGCCAAGCTGCGAAGCTCAGCATAAACCAGTGGTAAAAGAGCTTCTGTTGCTTGCCGATCACACTTGCCGATTCGCTCCAGCAATTCGATTACACTTGTCATTCCGCGCCTGCCCCCCGAGTATGGAATCAGCGAAATTTCGAACGGCTATCGTACCATATGTACCAGCGATTGCCACTCACTGACTGCAAGGCCTTTTCTCCGAAGTAGCAGGCACATTACTGGCGACCGCTGAAACGAAGCTCACGCATGCAAAGAGCGCCAGGCTCGTCTAAGCGGCACTTCGGCTGAAAAACCGGGTGGCCGATCAACGTAAGCCTTGGCAAAGTCGATAATGCAAGGCGGGAAGACAACTGTCATTTCGACGACTTGTTAGGTATCATCAAAGCCGATGAGACAAGGAATCGCAAACCCTTGGATGTCGACGACCTCATGGTCTTGGAGTCGCAAGAAAGCATCTCGTTCGCGGAGGTAGGATTCTCGTCGTTCGAGAACTTTGATAGCGGTTTGTTGACTCGACTCCCAGACCGCTCCGTCGTTGCCGTTCCCCAGAAATCGCAGCAACGAACGGCGGTGTTCCTTCGCGTATTCCGCCGCAATAGCCTTCAATCGATCTCAAAAATTCGACATGTTAAAAAATGCTTCATCAAATACGCGAGCCGAATATCTAGTGCCGCAACTCAGAAATGCCCCATCACGAAGTGGCGGTGAAATGCCCCCGAGTTTTACTCGGGGGATATTTACCATACCTCTAGAAATAGAGGGTCATAACCCCTGGCGTGAACCCCGGGGCATGCAGAAAAGCACCGAAGGGCAAACCATTCGTGACTGAAGTAACAATTCCAGGTAGCGGCACTAGCATCCTTTCTGGTTTGGGCGAAACGCAAGCCGAATTGATCGTCGAAGTCGGCGGCGACCAACAAGTGATCGCTGTCGAAATCTCCGCCGATCAAGCCGACGGTGGCAAGCGAATCAACTTCGCTCGCGGGTAGTCTACTCTTGCATTCGATCAATGAGGCCGCGTTTGGTTGAACGCGGAAGGTTTGGACGCAACAAGAGCCGCATCTTTGCGTTTCAAGGCGTGTCTACCTCTTGCCGACGCATGATGCTTGTGCCTCTTGAAGGCCAAGCCCAACCAGACGTTGACATCAAGAAGGTGCATCTTCTTGTTCTAAAAGCTTTGCAATGCGATCGTTTGTTAGATCAACGGTACCCGGTTCGTCCGAATCAAAAATCGGCAGAACCACGGGAACAGGGTTTTTGGCAAAACGAATCACTGGACTCGGACGATACGTCACGATTACGCTTGCCCCGTCTGGCAACGTCTGGCAACGAAGCCTCGCCATCTAGTACCAAGACGCCGTTTTGAACACGACCTGAGATTTCCTTTCGTGCATTGTCCCGCGCGTGTGTGTGACGCTGTCAAGTTTCGAGAGAATTGGTAGGAATTGCTTCTTGAAAAAACGGGGCCTAGTATCCAAATCCCGGTCGACCTTACAAACCAAGGTCCATTTTTCACACTGTTGCGGGCTTCTCGAATTGGCAAGCCGAATTGACAGCAACACACTGGGCTGTTTTGATGGATCTCGATTCTATCTCGAGACTACAGCTACTGACGTTCTCGATGAATTCTTAAGATTCTCCGTCGACGTTGAAGCCTCGGTGCGCTTAATGAACTTGAAAAACAGTTCGTTGGCTCCGGTGTTCAAGTTTGTCTTACGGGCGAGGCGATACTCTATATCAGTGTAAGAGCAATAACTACGGCTTTACGCGGATATTGCCTCCGGGTGACCGATCAACGTATGCCTCGGCAAAGTCCAAGATGCAAGGCGGGAACAAAACTGTCATTTCTACCACTTGTCTGCTATCATCGAAGTCAACAAAGGAACGTCAAACATGAAATGGCAAGACCGCATTACGGTCGATCCCCAAGTATGTCACGGCAAAGCATGCATTCGCGCCACGCGAGTCATGGTCTCTGTGATCCTGGATAATCTCGCAGCAGGCACGAGTCGCGGTGAAATCCTGGCCAGCTACCCATCGCTGGTGGGTGAAGACATAGACGCCGCGATGACCTATGCGGCGGAATTGACGCGCGAGCGAGTTGTTCCCATTCCATCGGGAGCGGCGTAGTGCAATTCAAGATCGACGAGAATCTGCCGATTGAGGTCGCCCAAGCCTGGGCTGTTAAAAATTCGGTATTGACAACACATTTTGACGAGTCGATTTTGTTCCGTCCCCTTGCCGGCTTGTCCGGCAGGAAGGCGAGTTTTGCAATTAGCAGATCATGGTCCATCTGACCGCTCCCCTGACCAGCTTGTCTGGCAGGAAGCCAAGTTTCACTGGGGA
>JBBRJI010000467.1:0-5293 GCA_038219625.1 Pirellulales bacterium
ACTGTTGCAATTCAGCCGCTTGTTCGGAGCCAACCAAATCGGGACGCAACGAAAGTACTTGCCCCAGTTTAATAAAAGTTGGACCTAGTTCGGTGAGCGCCATCCGAACGCGGGCTTCTCTAGAGTAACTCGCGAGTGGAATCCCTTGATCGTCCTTGAGCCAGTCCCGAATGAAGTCCACGCGAAGATGACTGAGCCAATCGGCCAACCCGTATCGGCGCAAGACGACGATAATCTCTTGCCATCGTCGGAGGTTGCGATAGTAGCGTGGAAGCGAGCTAATTCTCATTTATCAGAGGAGGACTCGACCTTGGGGGGCGAGTCTGGAGACTGGGTGCTCTTCATTCTTGCTTCGATTCGTTTCTTGAATTCCGAATATTCCAAATTTCCAAAGTCGAAGACGGGATTTTCCTTCGACTCTTCTTTCGTCCAGTTTAATTCCACGCGAGTCCCTAGATAGTCTACTGCGATGGTGTTTTGGTCGGAAAGAACCTCCTGCGAGAATCCGAGACCGCGTATGGCAGGCAGATCGTCTCGACTATACAAAACCTTTCCATTTCGAATATCGACAAGAGCGACGGACATGAAGTCGACGGCCATGTTGCCTACTTTTTGCAGTTTGAGCAAACGAACAAAGACCGCTACCGGCGAATTCCTATTCTGCGAAATGGGGAAATGAAATTGTCGGACGACGGAACTTTGTTCCCACACACTGCTCGCATCCTTGGCCGATAGTGCCATTAGCCGTCCGGCGACCGGAACAAAACCAGGATCGCTCACCACGGGTTCTACCTTGAACCGATCCAACTCCATGGCCGGACTATACAGCATCGTCAACATGGTGTCTTCAAATCGCTGCACCGATATCTGACTGAATTTCAAGTCGTTCTCAACTTGGCGGACGAATTCTTTTTCGTCAGGCAGGTTCCAATACGTCAGCTCGCCCGACATTGCCAAGATAAGGACACCTGTTTCACCGTCCAGAGCGATCCTTGCCCCGATGGAAATCTCCTGCTTGAACACAGTTCGACCGTCCACCGAATCAACTAGTTTTATCGCATACTGCTTTTGAGCATCGATGGTCATCAACCAATAACGTCCAATCGAAGCAATCGTGGACCATCCATCTCCTTCCAATGGAATTTCTCTGAGGGTGGATCCATCCTGCAGGTCGAGCGTCACAATCATTCGGTTTTTTGGGTGATGAACTAATAGCTTGCCTTGTTCTGCTGCAAAACTACATCCCTTGAATCCAGTGCGGTTCCATATCTTCGCACCGGTGATCAGATCCAAACAGGACAATTCATCTTCCAACAGTACAACGATTCCGCTTCGCGAAACAGAAGCGACACGAAATGGCCCCTTGGTCATAGGCAGTCCCCAATTCTTTGGATCCTGCAATGCTCTGCCTCGGTCCCCGACTTTCTCCAAATTCTCCACATCGAATTGCTTTCGCCAAAGCACTCCATCCTGATCTCGCGCATTGGTCGTAAGAGTGTCGACTGCTATGATTTGTCGATTGATCTCGAGGAGGACAATGCTGTCTACCGAATAGGCTGTTGGAACGCTCGATTTATCTTGATTGCCAGCGTCCGGGTACACTTGAAAACTTTCGCCTGTGGAAGGGTTCGAAAAAGCAAAAGTCACCGATCCTGAGCTGATCTCCCAGCCGGTCAATGCATGTCCGATCCTTGTTTTCCATCGACAGGCAGTTGCCGAATCCAGTTGCCCCGCTCTGTTTAACGGCAATGCGTCGATCGGACTTGTTGAGACTTGGATTTTGCCCGTTGGCCATTCGCTAATTGGCTTCGACAGCTTGCTCAAGAGTGGAGTCGAAACCGTAGGCAGTTTTAAACCGTCATTGGAAACACCCGCAAACTCTTGAATAAGTTCTTCCAATCGTTGCGTGTCGCCATTTAATGCATGTGCTGCTTGATCGAATCGTTTCAAGCGAATGTAGATGCTAGCCAGAACTTCTCGTCTTCGGACCGCTTCGGGGGACTTCGGATCCACAGAGTCGAGCAAGCTGTCCGACATGAGCAGCCGTTCCGCTTGCAAAAAGTCTCGTTGTGACACGAGTGCCTTGGCGGATTCAAGCCTCATCGGTTCTGTCGCACGAATGGATTCGAAGTGCCCAAGTTTATCCCGCCGAACGTGAGCGGGGAGTTTCGACATCGATTCCAGTTCCGAGGCGACAAGCGTTTCCATTTCCTGCATCTCCACTGGCGTCAGTTTTTCGATCGCCATGCGAATCTGAGTCGAGATCCATCGATCTTCTTGAACCGACCATTGGGGAGTCAGGGCTATGCTTGCCGACCCCGACATCTGCTCTTGTCGTTGTGAGGTCCGCAGCTTGGACAATTTCATGAGTGTCGCCAAGGAGTCTTTAAAGCGACCCTGTTTTTGCAGTCCCTTGACCATTAGGCGCAGATAGGGCACCTTGTCCTGATCCATCGCTAGATTCTTGAATAGATCGACCCGATCCACATACTTGTCAAAATCCGCCGTCAAAGCCGCCATACCAGCCTTGTTGATGAGCAGTACGACCTCCGAATTGTTGGGTTCCATTTTCTGAGCTTGATCCAGAAAATTTAGGGCTGCATCGAAATCGCCATTTGCGAGCGCCAATTCGCTCTGCTGGGCAAGCCCGCTCGTCGAAACTGAGTTGCGCTGCAGTTCTTCTTTTAACTGCGTTTGAAAAGCCTCACGGACCGAGTAGCAATCCAACTCAAAAGGAGTCGCGCAAATGAGCCGATCGCCAACGGAAATCAGATTACCTAACGGTTGCTCAACACGAACGGAATCCGCAATCTCGCCTTTGGCGAGATCAATCTGCAAAATCGTTTGGCCAGAAGTCGGCACCAAATAAGTACCCTCTTTTCGAACCCCTCGCCCGATCACTTGTTGTGCGTCGGGAAATTCGATCTTCGGCCATTTGCTTACGCCACTCTTAAGATCCACAGCCACCAAACAAGACTGACAAACTATCACCGCCGTGTCGTTCCATGCTCCAGCCACATAACGAATTTGGTCGATCTTGGAATCGCTAAGCTTCCACAGCAAGCTTCCGTCTTCAATCTTGATTCCATAAGCATCGTTACCGTCCGATGGCGCAAAAATCACCACGCCATCGCTAATCACCACCGACGTATCGGCAGAACGGGGCGTCAAAGGTGAAAAATCGGCCAAGTCGATTTGTCCGAACGCACCCGCTTGATTGGAATTGGCGAGATCTGGCCTGATCGGATATTTGAAAGCCCATCGCATAGAACGATTCGCTTTGTCATAAGCCACCAAGTATCCCGAAAGCGTTGGGCAAACAATGATCGACCCATCCACCGCTGGCATTGCACCTGTGCTTCTTCGCATCAAATCGCTTGATATCGTGCTGTAGTTGGTCGTGATCGGTTGGCGCCACAAAAGTTTGCCGGTTTCCGGTGCTAACGCAAACAAATACAAGTCACTGTTCAGCTCTCCCATCACAAGTAGTTCGTTTTCGTATGGCAGTGGCGAACCTAGAAAGAGTGTTCCGGCTAACCTAGGTTCGGTCGGGCTTTTCTGTCCACCAACTTCCCAAATTGCCTTCCCTTCCTCTGGTACACTCCAGCATTGCATCACGTTGTAGTTGCGGATCCCCTGGGGTTTGGCCACCCTGGCGTTCGGTCCTAACGCAAAACTTTCAGAGACACTGATCGCAGGAAGCTCGCTAATGTTATAGATTCGCTCACCGTCACTTGAAATTGCTCCCAAAAGCGATTCACCCCAAACCCGTTTTGTCAGGTAGTCAGGGGCTGGCAAACGGAAGGAATGACTATCGCGATTGAGATACCGATCCATTGCAAAACCCATTGGCATGCCGCTGTACGGGCACTCCCATCCCAAGCGTCCTGTGAGCGTATCAATAGCTACGATACGCTGATCGTAGGTCGATGCAATGATCCATTGCCCCACACTGATCGGGTACCGAGATGGAATGAAACTCGACTTCCCGTCTGCCAGCTTTTCTCTGAGAGTAAGGTCCAAATTCTCCTTGTGCTGTTTGGATTCATGCAATTCCGCATGCCAGAAAAGAAACGGTAATGGAATTCCCGCCTTGGTATCCGCGTTTCGATTTTCGTTTCCATTGAAATAGTAAGGCTGCTTAACGACACGGCGAACCTCCTGTTGGCCGGTCAATTCCATCTTGTCGAGAACATCTTTCGAGAGTATCGACCGACCGTCCCAACTGATCTTGGTACCCTTCCAGTTCAGTTCGACCTTGTTGAACTGTGTTCGCGTAGACTCGATAATGCTCAACGCCTCGGCATGCATCCCAGCCGACTGATAGGCAGATGCTGTAAGGATCCCTAATTCTGGACCTAATCGTTCCGATGCACTCTTTTGCCGATAGACTCGAGAGAACAGCCCAGCAGCTCGCCTCCCATCCCCTTTTCGCAACCAATACTCCCCTAAGATCACCGATGCATCTTGGCCAACTGTCGTAAACCCGTACTTGGCCGCAACCTCGGCAATCTTTTCCCAATCCGATTCCGCGATAGCCTTCTCGATAATCTGGCTAGCCGGTGCTCCATACCTCAAATCAACAATCTTGGTGGCTTCCGTGGGAAGAGATTCGATGAGCTCGTAAACTTTTTGAAACACGGAACCTTTGGATTGATTTACTGCTTTCGTATCGGCAGGCCTTTGAGCAAGTTCAGGCAGTTCATCGCCTTCCAGAAAAAAGTCGACACCCGTCAAATCCGATTGCCGCACTTCCTCGAGACCTAGCAATATCCCCAATGCGAAAGTTGCTTCACTCCATTGTTCCTTCTTGATGGCCTGTTCCGCCTCGTCTAATAAGACAAGCACTTCCCTGGGTGCAGACATCAATACGACCTCGGAATTGATCCGCAAGGTCGGCTGCCTTGGGCGTTGCGCGTTAGCGATAGAAAGCTCAAATCCTGGCACAGACATTAAGCTAGCGCAGGCCATCAGCGTCAGCCATGGAACTGACGAACCCATCCGTTGGTTTTGCATTTTCTTCGGTCCAAAAAACTCGTAACTTGCTTTACAAAACAATTTGACCTTCCGAGTTTAACCGGTTTCCCACTTTTTTGCAGGACAAACAGGCTGGAAGCAACGCCGTGAAAGATTTTATGCAACGAAATCGTTGGGTTACGTGGGGGCTCGTCCCCCCGCAACCCTGTTTTGGTGTACTAAGGCGAGGGGCAGTTTGAAATCTACCTATGAACTGGGTGGCACGCTCTGAGGTACGAAGGGCGTGGTGAATCGCTAGAGTCATTTGCCACACTTC
>JBBRJI010000468.1:0-5280 GCA_038219625.1 Pirellulales bacterium
GCATGCGAGCCGTCGCCGGTAACAGCAAAAGGGACATGGCGGGTGTCACCGTCAGCGCGACAACCAGCGAAGCGAGGATCGCCAAGATATAGGACGCGGCTAACGGCCTAAAGAATGATCCGGAAAGTCCTTCCAAAAAGAATACCGGCAAGAATGCTAAGACCACAATGATGGTCGCGTAAACGACAGCACTTCGAACTTCCATGGAGGCATCGAACACGATTTGAAAAGCAGTCTTTGGGTGCAGTGCCGTCGCATTCTGGCGCAGGCGCCGCATGATGTTCTCTACATCAATGATCGCGTCGTCTACGACTTCCCCAAGTGCGATGACCATGCCAGCCAAGACCATCGTATTGACCGTTCCCCCTCGCCAATAAAGTACCATCATGGCAGCGATGAGAGATAGCGGTATGGCCATCGCGCTGATCAAAGCGCATCGCCAGTCATATAAGAATACCAACAAGACGCAGATCACTAAAACACAACCCAGGAGCATCGAATGACTAAGGTTTGAGAGTGAGCGTTCGATAAACGTAGCTGGACGAAAGATGGTCGTGTCAAATTGCACTTCACCCATCCCGGGCCGTAACTCCTCCATGGCCTTTTCAACGCCGCGTGTTACGGCCAAGGTGTTTGCCCAAGGTTGCTTTTCCACAATCAAAAGTAAGCCGGGTTGATTGTTGATGATGGCGTTTCCGATGGGCGGCGCGTAGTCAGTCACAACCTCGGCCACATCTCGGATGCGTATTGGGCTGCCGCCTGCGTTCGTCGTAGTTCCGATTGAAGGCGCAGTGATAGGTGCAGTGATAGGTGCAGTGATAGGTGCAGTGGAAGGTGCAGTGGTACCTTGACGCAATGCATTGATCGGGGCGGGACTGTTCCCGCCAGCACTGCGAAACGCCAGCACCATGTCGCCCAGTTGTTCTGGTGTGTAGACAGCAGGTACGTGTCGGAGGGCGATACGTTGATTGGGAGTGTCCACAAAACCACCAGCCCCGACTGCGGTCGCATCGCGAACGGCTTGCATCAAAACGTCAAGCGTCACTCCATGGGCACGCAATCGATCTGGATCGGCGATGACTTGCAGTTGCGGGTCCTTTTCTCCCCAAACCGCGACGTTGGCTACGCCGCTGACGGACATTAATCGGGGGCGAATCGTCCATTTCGTCAGTACCGTCATATCCATTTGGTTTTTCGTGTCCGACCAGAGCCCGATTTTCATGCATCGACTGAGCGACGAAAGGGGGGGAAGAATGACTGGCGGTCGAGCCACTAATGGCAATTGGGCTGCAACCAAGGTGATGCGTTCTTGGACAAGTTGCCTGGCCATGAGCAAATCGGTCCCGTTGGCAAAAATGAGCCGAACGCTGGATAGACCTAGCACGGACTTCGAACGGACCGCTTTCACAAATGGAATGCCGTTGACAGCGTTTTCGATCGGTACGCTGATCAGGCTCTCGACATCTTCTGTAGATATCCCTGGCGCTTCGGTTTGAATCTCGACCAGAGGCGGTGCGAACTCAGGAAACACATCTAACGGAATCGAATCGGTGGTCCGAACGCCGACAATGATCAATCCAATGGCGATCATCAAGACGATCACACGGAATTGCAACGATGCACGAATAAGCCAACTCATAGCATGCGTTCCTATTTTCCTGGTCCGAATTCAGTGCCAAACAGTTCCGCGGCACCGTCGGCAACGACCATCGTGCCTGCATTTGGCCCCTTTTGAAGGATTGCTTCCGAACCATCAAACCAAAGCACGGTGACTCTTTGACGCACGTAGCGCAGCGGCTCTATGACGGTGTATACCCAAGTACCCCCATAGATATCATAAAGAACAGAAGCAGCCGGAACGATCTTGGCTTCGACTTCCGTGCTCATTGGCAATTCGATTCCCACACGTTGACCGGGCCTGAAATGGGATTGCAGATTAGAAACCTCAAAGTAGAGATCAGCCGATGAGCTGCTCGCATCGGCGGTTGGTGGCGCATCGACCGGTATGGCAAGCTGTGGCGAGACGTCGTTTGATTGCGAAGATCGATCGGTCCCCTTTCCGTCCAAGGATACGACTCTGCCGTTCGCGCCTGTTTGAATCGAATTCAGCAAATCAACAAAGATAGGGACGCGAACCCAAACTGTGCTTGTGTCGAGCACTTCGAAGAGCGGTGCACCGCCAACCACTTGTTGACCAACGGAGATGTTGAGGCTTCGAATGACGCCATCCACCGGCGCCCCCAACGTTAGCGTTGTCGCTAAATCATGGCTGACTTTTCGATCCAAAGTCGCTAAGATCTTGCTCATCTGAGCATAGCGTTCCTCTGCGGCGGCCAGGACGGTGTTCGCGAAATTGGCAAGAGCTTGGGCATCGTCGACGGCACGTTGGCTTCCAGCTCGATCGCTTAGCAATTTGTTGGCTCGGTCAAGGGTGATCTTGGTGGCGACAACATCAGCTCGTCCACGTTGCACATCGCCGAGTGCGGTGACTTGGGCTGCGACAAGGGTCGCTTTAGCACCGGCCATCTGAACTTCTTCCGCTGGAGTAGGGACATCGCGTTCGGGTGAGAGTATTGGGGCTAATGTCAAAACAACATCACCTGCTTTCACTTTGGAACCAGGTGCCGGAAGCCTTGAACCACCGACTGCAGAGACAACTCCTGCCATCGGTGCTGAGATCATGATCGATCGACCCGATGGAACAATGACTTCACCGCCAAAGGTACGATGCTGCTGAACGCGACGCAATTCTGATGCAATTGTAGCAATACCAAGTCGAGATTCGGCCTCTTTAGTGAGGGTAATAGTCGCTAGATCGCTTTCGTGCGGGACCATCTCCACTTTGGCGGGGGAAACTGGCTTCGTTTTGGTCGAGGCTTTTGAGCCGCAGCCGCTAGCGATAAAGACCGCCGCAATCATCAGACTTAGGATCACGCGATCCATAACTGTCCGATTTCCCCGTAGCGGAAGTCGCCAAGACTTTCGGAATGGCGGAAGTCGCCAAGACTTTCGGAACAAGCGGGTACCAAAACTCTTGGCGAGTTTCGCTACGAAATTATTCGCTACGACAATAAATGATCGAACGGTCCTTAGATGAAGACCCCTCCGAGGGTCGCGGGCTGTGCCTAGAGTCCACGGAAATGCAGGACCGTCCCTAGTCGCCAGTTGGTGCTTCGAGATATTCATGGGGCAAATTCATGTCTTTGAAAACGATCCTGCTTTGATTGAGACCCGATTGTAGTCAACCTCAACCTAGCTTGTGAAAAGAACAGGATAACTTTTGGGAAATCTACTCGTTTGGAATATTGGCCGGTGCTGTTTGAGAAAGCATTTGTTGAACGTCGAGGGGTGCAGACATGAGGCTTCGACCAACGCTTCGTTCCAGTTCTACCATGGCTCGGCGCAACATGGCACGTTGGTCGAGTATTCGAGCTCGGGCATCCAAGTATTGCGTGGTGGTTTGTAGTACTAGCAAATAGTCTGTTCCGCCATCGGCGAAACCTTTTTCCGAAATGCCAACTGCTTCGGATAGATTCGGCAGCACTTCGCTTTCTAATATCGTCAAGTTGGCATGCGCCTGAGTAAGTTGACGGAAAGCGACTCGCACGTCCTGATAGATCTGATCGCGAATCGCGTCGCGAGTGTGCATTGCGGCGTTCAGTTCCCAATCGGCTCGAAGGATCCCTCCTTGATTGCGATTGAAGATAGGCAAGTCAAACCGAAGTCCCGTGCCGATCCATGTGTAGTCACGTCCGTGACGCACATCGACGATGCTGTCAGCTCGCCAAAAGAGCCATCGCGACAGAGTAGAGCGTTCACTGGCCGCCGCCACGGACCATCGAGCAGCATGGTAATCAGGGCGACAGGCTAAAGCCGTTTCGATCAACTGCTGCTCGTCCAAGTCAGGTACATTGATAGTTTCTAAAGAGGATGGCACCAGCGGTGAATCCACGCTTGGAATTCCGAGGATGGATGCCAAGCGTGCGCGGCTGATGGAAATATTTTGCCTTTGAACTCCGTCGATGGCTTTGGCATTCAACGCGTCGACCTTGGATGCGATCGTTTCCAATTCGCTGATATCGCCATCCTGGTAGCGAGCGCGGGTCAAGTCCGCGATGCCCTGACGAATCTCGACCGCTTCGGTGGCCAGTCGCGATTGCTCTGTCACCAAGGCTAGATCGATATACGCGAATCGAATATCGCGCGCCACGTTGAGTCCGTTTTGCACAAGCTGATCGCCGACGCGACGATACTCACGATTGGCAACTTTGACTCGCGTGGGCCTTAGGAAGTAGGATTCAATGGGAGCATAAAGCGTATATTGGCCCTCTTTGGCCCCAGAAGGAAAGAATATGAGCACTTGCGGGTTGGCGATCAGATTGGCTTGAACCGTGTCACCGCCCGCCATCCCTAATTGTGCTAAAGCTGCCTGAAAAAGCGAGTTGTTTGCTAAGCCGGTGGCAACCGCTTCCGACTCGTCGAGACCGTCCTCGAGTGTCACACCCGGCGGTAGAATTTCCAAGCAAGGCTGGACTTTTACAACGGCTGCCGAGGTTCTGCACAAGATTTCATTGGAAACGTAACGGGGATTGCAACAGACTGCTGGTGCCTTGCAACCCGCTGCGACTACTAGCAATAGGCACGAAGTCTTTGCTAGCAACTTCGGAATAGATCGGAAACCGAGTGTTGCTTGCTTTTGAGTCATTCCAATCGCCCAATTGCTAGCGTTTGCCGAGGCGGGCAAATCAACACGATCTGCACCAACAGATTCTTCGGAACCGAACAATCGAATCGATAACTATGTTCGTTTTAAGAGGCAATGTTTGGCTGAGCACTACAATCGGAACTAGGCGACTAACCCACGCACCATCGTCGCGAAATCGATGGATGCAACTTGGTCTCGCAGTTCAGGTCGGATAAAAATGCGAACGCGTTTGACAATGTCGTCGAACTGCTTCGTGGCCAGCGCATGGACCACCGGCGATAATTCACCTAACGTTCGATAGCTTCCGTCCGGTTGCCTGACGTCCAATTGGAATTGCACTTCCAGTTTGATGGGGGGTGCGTCGATTAGGATGTCATGCGGACGGATCGCCGTTCCTGTTTGGCTTTGGATGTTTGTCGCCAACTTGGCTGAAAGTTGCACAATTTCCGAGTAAGGTTTTCGTGCCAACGTGCGATGCTCCTCTGGGTGATTGAGAAAATCGAATTGAGCGACTCGCTTGTAGAGCTGTCGTTTTGGCCCAAACAGACCATCGATGCATGGAGACCAAGCTTTGT
>JBBRJI010000469.1:0-5269 GCA_038219625.1 Pirellulales bacterium
TAAATTGGCTCGCGCACTCTCCGACGCATTTCGCCTAAAGTTCCGCGCGAGTTCTGCAAGATTAAACAACCAAGTTCAAATTAATCTAGAATACTTGGACTTGGCTATCGCGATCGATCCTACCAACATCTTGATTCAAGAAGAACTCAGCGCCTTGGCTCAATTGGGAATCTCGCAAAACGAAGCGACTGTAGAATCGCTTCGCGTACGGATTGCCACTTTGGGAACATCGTTCGTGGCACGCTTACTACTGGCTGAATCATCGTTTCGGCGAGGAGAGCTTGCAAGCGCTATCAACGACTATGAAGTCGTTCTGGCCGAATTGCCACGAATGACCCTTGTGCTCAACAACCTCGCCATGCTGTACACTCAAGCTGTACCACCAAGATTGGATAGATCCCTTGAGTTGATTGACCGTGCAATCGAAATTTCGCCAGCGGTGTCGGAGTTCCACGATTCGAGAGGGGATATACTAGCCGCTCTGAAACGAAAAGACGACTCGGTAGCCAGCTACTTGGTCGCTCTGTCAAGCTCTCCACAACGGATCGGAACTCGAGAAAAGCTGATAGCACTGTACGAGGAACGCGGGCAGACGGAACAAGCTCAGTTACAGCGAGACAAACTAGCCGAAGTACAGCATGCGTTAGAAGATCAACGATCCAAAACGCAAGCGGCGAGTGGACAGGAAATACCATCCATGCAACCCGAAAAGCCGTCCGATGAAACTACGCCGGTCAAAGAGGAAACTACGAACGTTTCTAGCCAACCTGAGCCCAGTCGTCCAGGATGAGTTCCGAAGAATTTGAAGGCTCGCAACCAGTTGCAGTCCCAACGCCCTTGAATCCACGGGTACCAAGCGTTCCGTTGGCGATCAAGTTTTTCCTGACCGGCGTTGAAGTGCGGTTGCCCGGTTTTCCATCGATTTATTCGGCTGGGTTACGATTTCGTCGGTCCGCCGTTGGCTCGAGTTTTTGCCATTCATCCGCTACTAGCGGACGCGGCCTACTTAACTTCTGATGCCGATCGAATTCGCCGCCGAGCTGCTTCGCCTGACTTTGCGAGTCCCACGTATCCAAATCGACCGTCTATATAAGGCCCACTAACGTAAGGAGGACTCCTCCGCTCCTCCACTCCACTCCACCATGTATACTCCGATGCGTTCCCCAACCTCACACCCACGCAGCTTCGTTCGAAAACCATGATGGAATTGGGTTATCTACAGCGATTGACGCTTCAACTCACAGTTGGAGCTTCCATGTTGCCGGATTCTGTCCGAGATCCACATGCCAAGTTCGTATTGTCGCGGCAACGCAGCGACGGGGGTTGGTCCGGGCGCGAGGGGGAGAGCGATCTTTACTACTCGGGTTTCGCACTTCGGTCGCTTGCTATTTTAGGATTGCTAACGGGTGAAGTGGCTGAGACGGCAGGTAGATTCCTTTTGTCTCGAACAGAACAGCAGGAGTCGGTTATCGATTTGCTTTCGCTGGTTTACGGAGCTGCTTTGATTGAGGCTTCCACGGAAAAGAATCCGCTGGATGGGTTGGCTGTCGATTGGCAGAGCCGTGTAACGAATTTACTGACATCGCTTCGGCAACCCGATGGCGGCTTTGCCCGGACGGCTCAAGCCTCGATAGGTAGCACCTATCAAACATTTTTGGTGGCGATTTGTTTGGAGTTGATGGGTCATCCGCTGCCTGGTGGCGACCCTAGCGTTCGTTTTTTGCTTTCGCAACGCCGGGATGATGGCGGGTTTCTTGAAGTTCGCGTCGCCAAGCGTTCGGGCACCAATCCGACGGCAGCCGCCATCGGGGCGTTGCGAACGCTCAACGCATTGCCGGACAGCGTCGCGAAAGATGCGGCGGAATTCATTGCCGAGTTGCAGAGCGACGAGGGAGGCTTTCAGGCAAACACACGAATGCCGCTACCGGACTTGCTGAGTACGTTTACGAGTTGCGTCACCTTGTGGGAGGCGGATTCGTTGGAAAGGATCAATACGGCGCGGGCTTGGCGGTACGGACTTAGCATGGCACGGGCCGATGGGGGATTTGCTGGCTTTGAGTTGGATCCGGGAGAAGACGTAGAATACACGTTTTATGGGCTCGGGTTGCTCAGTTTACTCGCTCCTTGGCAAATCGTTTAGAACGCGAAATGGGTTTTGATAGCCAATCCTCCAAACGTCTAACCCACCTGTCTCCGGTCGAGTTTACCTCGGGGGATGTTTACCATATCTCTAGAGCAAAAGGTCAAAACCCTCGGCGTAAAGCCGACGGCATGGCAATGGCGCAGAGTTTGCCTCGGTCTCCCGTCTCCGGTCTCCGGTCTCCGGTCTCCAATCCTCCCTCCTCCTTCCCCGAACCATTGGCAATCGCCCTATCTCCAGTCCTCCACGCTTTTGGCCTTTCGTAAAAGCGTGGAAAATGTACACTTTTGTTTGAATACGATGGATTTTGCCGCTCAGCCGTCTGGTGCCAACGTTGGTGCCGGCACCCGCTGGGCGATTTTTGTTTCCTTTTAGGCTGCGTTTTGGGAAATCTGAAGCGCACAACGCTGGGTGGAGTATGGAACTAACCAAACTACGCAATATTGGCATCAGTGCTCACATTGACTCGGGCAAGACAACACTCAGCGAGCGAGTTCTGTTTTACGCAGGCCGAATCTACAAAATCGAAGAAGTCAAAGGTGACGGCGACGGCGCGACGATGGATTATATGGAACTGGAAAAAGAACGTGGAATCACGATCACCAGTGCCGCACCGCAGCTTCAGTGGAAAGACCACGTCATCAATTTGATCGACACCCCTGGCCACGTGGACTTCACGATCGAAGTTGAGCGTTCCCTACGGGTTCTCGACGGTGCTGTCCTCGTACTTTGCTCGGTGGGTGGCGTTCAAAGTCAGTCGTTGACAGTGGACCGACAAATGCGCCGTTATGGCGTGCCTCGTTTGGCGTTCATCAACAAGATGGACCGAACCGGGGCCGACGCGTATCGCGTTGCACAACAAGTTCGCGATAAGCTCAACGCGGACGCGATCATGATGCAAATCCCAATCGGAGCTGGCGAAACCTTCGAAGGCGTTATCGATTTGGTTGCGATGCGGGCATCGTTTTTCGATGGCAAAGACGGAGAGATTGTTCGTGAAGAAGAGATTCCAGCCGCTCTGCTCGACAAAGCTAAGGAAATGCGAAGCAAAATGCTTGAGTCGCTGTCGATGTACAGCGACGAAATGATGGAATTGCTATTGAGCGAAGAAGAAGTACCTTCGGAATTGGTCTACAAAGTTTGCAAAGCAGCGACTCAGCAGCTTCGCATGACCCCTGTTTTCGTCGGAAGCGCATACAAAAACAAAGGTGTTCAATTGCTTTTGGATGCTGTCCTTCGGTATTTGCCAAGTCCGCTCGAGCGCGAAATCAAAGCCCGTAAAGTCGGCGACGAGTCGGTCAAGCTGGAGCTTAAGCCAGACAGGGATCTGCCGTTTGTTGGAATGGCGTTCAAGATCGTTGAAGATCCATTTGGTCAGCTAACCTTTATGCGGGTCTATCAGGGCAAGATCAACAAGGGTGAAATGTACATCAACCAGCGTACGAGCAAGAAAGAGCGATTTAGCCGAATCGTTCGGATGCACGCTGACAAACGAGAGGAAGTCGATACGGCTGAAGCCGGCGACATTGTTGCGATCATGGGTATTGACTGTGCAAGCGGTGAGTCGTACAGCACCACTCGTGACTACTGCACGCTGGAAAGCATGTTCATTCCTCAGACTGTAATCAAAGTAGCCGTTACGCCTGCTAGCCGGGCTGACGCGGACAAAATGAGCAAGGCTCTCAATCGATTCCGTAAAGAAGATCCGACGTTCCAAGTCTACAACGACGAAGAAACGAGCGAAACCATCATTTGCGGGATGGGTGAATTGCACTTGGAAATCTACGTCGAACGTATGCGACGGGAATACAAAGTCGAAGTAACCGTGGGTGCTCCGAAGGTGAGTTACCGCGAAACACCAGGCGCGGAAAAAGAATTTAATTACAAGCACCGAAAGCAGACGGGTGGTTCCGGTCAATATGCACACATCGTGGGCAAGTTGACACCGATCAATCCGGAAGGCGAAGTGACGTTCGAATTCGAAGACAGTGTTACCGGCGGTCGAATTCCAAAGCAGTTTATTCCACCTGTGGAAAAGGGGTTCCGGGATTCGCTTCTCAAGGGACCGCTTGCCGAATTCCCCGTGGTGGGAGTCAAGATGGAATTGTTGGACGGAAGTTATCACGACGTGGACTCCAGCGAGCGAGCGTTTTATATCGCAGCTTGCGATTGCTTCCGCGAAACGATGCGTGCAGCCAATCCGGTGTTGCTTGAACCCATCATGAAGTGCGACATTGAATGCCCTGAGAATGATCAAGGACCTGTGGTAGGGGACATTATTTCTAGGCGCGGTTTGGTGACACAAACCGATGCACGAGATCGAGTTTCGTACATCAGTGCCGAAGTCCCGTTAGCAAACACATTCGGTTATGCAACCGACTTGCGAAGCATGACCAAGGGGCAAGGAACGTTTTCGATGGAATTGGCCAAGTATGCACCAGTACCTCGAAGTCTTCAGGACGATATCATCTCGGAACGCAAGAAACAACTTGCCGCAAGGGCGTAGTTTTTACATTGCGACATTTATAGATAGTCCATTGGGCTTAAACAATTTAGCCCAGGGCAAAGCGAAGCGCCGCCCTGGGAACGCTGTTCGGCCCCTTCAGGGCCGCCGCGTCGTTTCTTTGGTTCCGGGGGTGCGCTGCTCTGCAGCGACCCCCGGCTACTCTCTGTAATCCCTATCGGGATAATGCCCAATGATCATGATCCTGAAGGGATCACAGACAGTAGCCGGTGGTAAGCGAAGCGACACCACCGGGAAGCTGCCCCATTCGGGACGAATCACAATAAAGCGCTTCGTATTGCTTTAGTTGCTCGTCCAATGCAAACTCGGATTTTGCTCGATTGCGATTCTCCGTACCTAATGTTCTTCGACGCTCAGGCGAATTGGCTAGCGAAATAGCCAATTCAAAAAAGTCGTTCCAAGCATCCCTTGCCACGGATTGTCGCTCGAGTTGATCGCCAAGTAACTCTGCAACGCCCTCTACCCGTGTGGTCACAACCGGCAGTCCCTCCGCCATGGCTTCGAGGATGACATTTGGCATCCCTTCGAATCGAGAAGGCAAAAGAAGCAGCTCCGATCGGGCCATCCAAGCGCGAACATCGTTTCGCTGGCCTAAACAATGAATA
>JBBRJI010000470.1:0-5265 GCA_038219625.1 Pirellulales bacterium
GGGGAAATCGTCAGAGGAAGCGAACGCGACTTGCCTTCCATGGGTTCGGGCCGACTGTCCTGATAAAATTCCAACTCGATGGTCTCGCCGTCACATAGCGGTCGCTGGTAGTAAATCAAACCGATGCTCCTGGGTTTTGCAGGCTCCTTTTCCATCCTTTCACGAACAAAAGGTTCGACAACTGTTCCGTTTGTCTCCAACTCCGCCCACATCGCTTCGCGTGCAACTTTTTGATCGACGCTTTCCAGCACGCCCTCTTTCGAGACCCAAGGAAAAGCCGCATCGCCATTCTCCTGGCCATACCAATATGGAAATTTCTGCGTCTGTTCACTCTCGAAATCGTATGCCTGTTGCCGCCCAGACTCATCGTCGTCGGAACGGTCGTCTTCATCAGCGGTCGTACTTTGATTGGCCATCAATTGGATAGGTTCAAGCCATTGCTTAGTGTAGTACGAAGACCAACCAGTCAATCGTGGCGTGCACAGATCTACCTTGCGCGGAATATCTACTTTGCCCGTAATATTCAAATCATCAAAACTCGAGCTACGAAACGATCGGGAACCAAGGCCAAAAAAGGGCGTGGCCGATTCGGCGATCGGAATGGTTACGGCCGACTCACCATTGATGTAGATTTGAACGTCCGATGACGAACGTTTGATACGATATTGATTCCAAACCCCCTGTTTGTATTTTCCAAACTTCTTATTTGCACTTCCCATATGCCGATATCCAAGGCTGCTCAAAGCCACTGTTTTGTTGTAGGGACAGAACTCGGTCAAAATCCCGGCGATGGCAATGCCGGGCTCGGCGTGCGAGCCATCGAGTGCTTTGAAGTCAATTTCGAAGTCCCCGGTTAACGGATACTTGAGGAATAGGTAGGATTGCATCGTGCTGGTTTCGTGCCCCCAGGAGGTTAGCGACTCATTTCGTGACACCCAGATCGGCTTGGCCGGAATCCCGTCGAGGATGGCGCCACCATCCCAATCACTTGCCTCGACAAAGTGTTTGAGTCGCTCGTGGGTCATCGGCGGTTTGCTGCTCGACAGGGCTGCAATGTGGAGCAAGTAGCGACACTTGCTCATGATCGTTGTTCTCCCATGTTTCAAACAAGATTCGAGCAGACGGGTCGCGAATTCGGCACCTAGTTGTTGCGTTTTCGGGTCGCGCAAGGCAAACTCGGCAAGCTCTACCTCGATTGGAAGGGGAGGACTGTCCGCTGGGGCAAGCCGTTGGATGCTGGCTGTGGAACTGGCACTCCCATCCGACGCAGCGGGAGCCTTAACAAAGCGTTGGATGTCGATGGGTTTGTCTCTGGCCTTGTCCCATATGAGTTCCGCAAGCCATTTGTCGTCGGATTTGGACTCCGACAACTCAGCGATCTTTTGTTCTATTTCCGATTGTTTGCCCAAGGCAATTGCATCGCGCATAAGCCATTCGAGCGCCGAAAAAGATGCTGCGTCGGCGTTTGCCAACTGGAGGAGTGGTGGCTTGGCATCACTTCGGAAGATAAGTGGCGTTCGGAACTCCGGCATCAGGGAACTCATGTTCTTCAAACCAAGCATAGGTGCGGTCCAGATCTGCTTGGAGAGTATTTCAAATCGAACCGCTTGCGGGCACTTCAGAAGACGCTGAGATGTAGTCTCACGCAATTGGAACCAACTGGTAGCCTGCTGGTCATTATTCGCGCCAAGCGTGACGCGCTGCATCCATTGGCTGCCAAGTTCAAAGGCATTCTTTTCGAAAGCGGCATCCGCGAGCTGCATGAAAGCTTGGGATTCCATGCTGCTGACCCATGACTCGTTATTCGTTCGAACACTGCTCCATTGGCTTACTACCGCGTCGGCAATGGACTCAGTGGAATCTGCATCATTCTTTTCGATTGCCTCTGCAATGAACTCTCGGAGCAAGTTCATGTTTAGCGGATTTCCGTTCCAGTTGCTGGTGGTGGGCAATGCCTTAAGGAAGGACTTCTTGAATCGCGTCTTGAGTTCCGAACTTGCTGGCAGTTTCTTTAACGCTTCGCGAATGGCATGCGTTTTGAGCTCGGAAGCGTTGCCGACGATCTGAGTTGATAACTTGGGTTCGATCTCTGCCAGAATCGACTCAAACACTTCGCTCGGTGCTTTTCTAGCGTCAGCGATCCAAAGTCGGAAGAGCCAACCGAGGTCGGCGTTGCCAGGATGAGCGAGGCGTTTGGTAAGCTCTTTTTCCAGCTCGTCGAGCTTTTCGACCTTGGTGGCCCAATCAATAAGGCATTGCGCACCGGACTTTAGTAGCGGCTTGGTCGTGCTTGGTATGAGGGAAAAACTGCTGTACGAGGGTTGATTGGTGGCGGCTGACTTTTGCGAATGCAGATGGATGACGTTGGGTGAATCAGGCGGAAAGACATGCTCACTCCAAACGCGATAGGCCTTGCCCGGATCAAAGGCCTTCTTTTCCCACAAATCATTGACCTCGATCATTTTTGCCGCGGCTTTACTGGCGGATTGCTGTTGAGGGGTTTCGGCGTTGGAATTGGAGCTGTAGCTGATCGAGCCGCTTTGCGGAGGGCTCGATAGCAAACCACCAAGGTCGACCTTACTGATGACTGGTCCCGTTGATGCAACCCGACTCATCGCTTCGAATGAGACATCTGGCTGATTGGCTTCAGCGGCCATTTTGGCCAATTCCAGTACCGCGAATACCCTTTTCGCTTGGGCCGATTCGGGCTCAATTTTTGGGTTGTCACCGAACTGAGCAAGTGCAGGAGGAATTAGAAACACGAGAAGTAGAAGTGCAAGCCAACTTTTTTTGAGACGCAGCGAATGAACAGTTGAGGAAAACGTTGACATGACTTATTCCTTGCCTTTCTTGGGAAACAGCTCATCCAAAGTCGAGCTCAAGATGCTTTTGCAACGAGCTGGATCCGTTTTGGCAATTCGTACTGCCAAGTCGCAACGCAACGATCGCGCCAAGTCCGGTTGATTGATTTTAACCGCAATCGACTCCGCTCGTTGTAATAGCCGTATTGCTAAGTCGTTGTTGGAACCGTCACTTTCGAGCTGCTTTGCCATCGCGGACAAGGCAAGTTCATCGGGCAAGGAAGTCCCATCGGCCTTGAATTCAGGGGCGATTTCCAACCAGATGGTGACCCGGTCCACGCATTCGTCTGCTTTCGATTGATTACCAAAAGACTTTGCTACCAAGAACGCCCATGTCCATTGTTTTGGCGTCGTGAGTTGGCTTGCATCAAAGTCCTTTAGGAGAGCCTCGAATTGAGTTTTCGCTTTTCGGTTTTTACTATTCTTGTCGACAAGTGAAGCGAAGGGGAATTCGATTTTGTAGTCTAAAGGGTTGGTGTGCGTCAGTTCGAGTTCCAACATGCTTTCGATTTGATCTTTATCCAATTTCAGTTCCGGTGCCTTAAGTTTCGTTTTGTTTTCCTCTAGTTTGGGCGTCGTCGGCGCGGTCGTGGAACCTTTCGTAACGAGTCCAAGCGATTGACTCACCATGGACAAGGTTGCTTCTGGAGTCATCTTGGCATTGATGGCCGTTTCCAACTGGCCTAAATAGTGGTCCGAGTTGCCAGCCCAGCTTTGCAGTCTATCTTTCAGTCCGGAATCGGATTTGAGTCGCCGCAAAATAGTGTACGCTTCTACCGGAGATCCGGACGTGGCGAGCAGCGTTGCAATCTGCGATCTCGTTTGGAAGAGCTGGGATTCCGCATAGGCCTGATTGCTGCCAGTGTAGCGATCATCCAGTTTGCTTTCCTTAAAGGCCTGGATCAAGAGTTTCTTTGCATCCTCGGCACGGTCCAACTTGCTATACCAATGCACTAGCAGAGCGCCTGGGGAATACTGAAATCCATTGCTGCGTAGTTGCTCGGATTTGGACTTTGCAGCAGACTCAAGCAACGTCAAAAGGACCGTCATCTTGCCAATTTGTGGGTCAGGGATTTGGCTTGCGATGGACCAGATTGCGCTCGGCAAATCGTCGTTCGCTTTCGAGTTCTCCAACTGGGCTTTCCATGGTTGAATGATCGACTCCAATTCTTCCCACTTCTTCTTGCCGGCTTGCACGCTGGCCAGCATGGCGCGTGGAAGGATCTCCTCCGGTTTTTCCGAAAGCCTTTTTTCCATGGCGGAGCAGATTTCGGAATAGAGTTTGTCCGAATCGGCGATCGCGTTGAGCATTTTGAAAATGGGGTTGTCGATTTTGCCGTTCTGTTGATAGGACCGAATATAATTAAACGTGTTTTGACCACTCGCAAACTTCGGGTCTATCACACGTTTAAGCACGGCTTCTTGTGTTGATTCATCAAATTTGAATTTCGGTATTTTGATCAGGTCTGCCACATATCCCAACTGTTCGAGATCACCTTTAGCCACTATCACTGAGAAGAGTTTTTCGGCGCTTTCAAAATCGGCAGTTTGGACGAGTTGCTGGGCGACCTCTTGGATCCGGTAGGATGCGTTGCGAAACTTGCTCGGGCCGAGCTCTTCGATGAGCGCTACCAGTTTGCCCCATGCCTTTGCACTAGTAAGACTGGTTTGCATATCATAGTATCGGTCGGAGAGCATTTCGGGTTTTTTCCGAATCGCACCCAGGAATTGGTCGACAGCTTCGGCGTGTTTGTTCGCACGCGAGAGTCCCATTCCAACTTGAAAAATGGCGGTTGGATCCAGGCCGGTTTTACCGGCCATGCTGCTGCGTATTTTTGTGGCGTCGTCGCGACGGCCGGCCGCATCGTAGTACGAGGCCAACGAGTCAATGATCTTGAGCGATTTCGGAGAACGCTTGAGTTGTTCCTCTGTTTGCTCAATGAGCGATTTGAGTTCACCCGCTTGCGAGAGTACCTTCAGTGCCGACTCATTTTGGGAAAATTCTTGGGTCATGTATTGGGAGCCGCCCCGCGGTTTCGTGCGACGCAGAATCGAGCGTGCGATCTCGGACGCCTTCTTGTTGTCCCCCGTGCTGACGTACCGATTCATGAGAAGCATCAGCGTGTCTTGTTTGCCACCGCTGCGTCGTTGGATGCGTTCCATCATTCGATCGGCTTGTTCCTTTAAGCCGAGCTGGTACATGTTTTCGCAAAGTTTGAATTCAATCTCTGGTTTCATTCTCAACACAAACAGTCGCTGAGCACTTTGGCGTGCCCGATCGAGGTCGAAGCCTGCGCCGCGATGCATGCCGCGTTCGATGACGGCGACCTCGAAACCGCGCGCGCGATCAACCAGCGCCTCGTGCTGCTGCACCGCGCCATGTTCTGCTCGCCTTCTCCGGGAC
>JBBRJI010000471.1:0-5190 GCA_038219625.1 Pirellulales bacterium
TGGCAAATGAACACGGAACGCCTGATGTCAATTTGCAATAATTACTTTAGCCCGGGCGATCAATTCTCTCGATTGATGGTCGCTGGGTGTTTCGGCGATGAGCCTTACGATGGGCTCGGTATTGCTTCCGCGCAGAAGCAACCAAGAGTCGGACCAGTCCAGCCGGATTCCGTCTTCGGTACTGACTGATTCCGCCTTGAGTTCGTCCGAAAGTTTGGAGATGGACGCGGTAAGCTGTTCCTTCGATAGGACCATTTTGTCTTTGATCATGGCCATGCGTGGCAATTCGTCCACAAGCTCGCTCAGAGTCGATTTCGTAGCCGCCATCAAATCGAGGACTTGAGCCATACCGACAAAGCTATCGCGAATGAATCCAACCCGCGGGTCGATCGGTCCGCCGCTTCCCTCGCCACCGTAGACGGCATTGTGTCGTTGCATTACGTCCACCACATTGGCTTCGCCGACTTTGCTTTGTTCGAATCGAACTCCATGTTTCGCGGCGAGCCATTTCGTCATGTTGCTCGAAGCGCAGTTCGTGACGAGCGGACCGAGCTTCGACATCAAAGCTCGTTTCATGCAAAGTACAGAAGTGTACTCCTCGCCAATAAAGTGCCCTGTCTCGTCGACGATCGCTAGCCGATCGGCATCGGGATCTTGGCAAAAACCGATTTGGAATCCTTGCTGGGCCACCAGGGGAGAAACCATGGTAAGGTTTTCAGCCAGAGGCTCCGGAGGGTGGGAGAATTGTCCGTTCGGGGATTCGCCAAGAATCAAAAAATCGCACCCCAGTGCTTCTAACAATCTCCGACCGAGAACGGAACCCGCTCCATGATTGCTGTCCAGAAGAACGCGAAACCCACATCCGCGAATGGCTTGCACGTCGACTGTTGCTAAAATCAACTGAAGATGAATTGAATGGGGATCCTCGATCAATTGTCTGGTCCCGAGGGAATCGGCAGATCGCCAGTCGGTCTGAGCTTGTCGATAAGCCTCAAGTACGCGTGTTCCCGGTTCACTTGGTAGAACCCGTCCCTCTGGGCTGAAAAGTTTCATGCCGTTGTAAGCGGGCGGATTGTGGCTGGCGGAAATTTGGATTGCACCCGCCGATTTCGACTTTCGGACGAATGCCCCCACGGTAGGCGTGCTAGCCACGCCAAGATCCAGGCAATCTCGACCGTGACCGACTATGGCAGCGGCGATTGCGTCAGCCAACATTGGGCCGCTAACGCGGCCGTCACGTGCGATTGCGATTGGACCATTTGGCGCTTGGGAGCACAAAGCGGCCGTAAAATTGCTGGCAACAGTTGGGGTT
Source organism: Pirellulales bacterium (assembly GCA_038219625.1). Classification (GTDB taxonomy): domain Bacteria; phylum Planctomycetota; class Planctomycetia; order Pirellulales; family Pirellulaceae; genus JBKCUI01. The sequence continues at coordinate 1,313 of JBBRJI010000471.1, forward strand.
AGTTCTGCACCGACGATACCCCGCAAACCGCTGATACTAATGATGGGTTCAGGCATAGGAATAACAAAGAGTGGGTGGTTAAGCTGAAAAAAGCAAATAATCCGCACAGGCCGGGGGACTAGTATACTCAAAACCAAACCAATTACTTGACACTGCAATCTGCCCAACTTAACATCGGATTGCAGCGGGATTTGATGGAATTCTCCGCAAATCCAACTATGCTGGGGAAAGGCCCACTGCGTAGATGCTGTGCTAATATTGCTAAACCCTAGACCTTTGCGACAACTCTCACCCCAGGCAGACCTTCATGGAAATTTCCGGCATGCTGATCTGGGTATTGGTCCTTGTATCGCTGATTGTTTTCATTGTCCTGCTGGTCAAGGCGTTTAAGTCTTGGGGCGTTGCGCACACCATTTTGCTGTCGATCCTCTTCATCGAAGCGTGGACCTTTCTCTTCTTTGCTGCCGGAGTGGCTCACTACCGAATTGCTTACACCAAGCAGCATGACAAACTCGCCTCGAAGGTGGAGGGTTTGTTGAAGACGGTGGACATGGAAATGTATGGCGATCGACTTGATCCAAAATTGAATCTTGAGAAGTTTGCGCCACTGACCAACGAGCTCAACCGATTGACGCTGGAACGCGGCCGCGTTTGGCGCGGAGCGATTTTGCAACGAGCAACGCCGGCAGCCGGAAAGACTCCTGCCACTGCAGTTTTGCAGTTGCCCGCACGAGTCAGCAATCTGCCGGCAGCCGCTCCAGCCGGAGCCGCAGGTGGGGGCGCTGGCGAACCAGCACCCGCAACCGCAGTGCCAGTAGATTCGGGGCTGGCTGTCGAAAGTGTTGTCTACTTGTTTAGCGAGAAAACGGATGTAGCTTCGGTTCCAGAATTTTACCTAGGCGAATTTGTGGTTACCGATATCAAGGAACTACTTCTGACGGTTTCGCCCACCACTCCACTTACGAAACAGCAGGAAAACATATTAGCAGGAAGTCCAACTTGGGCCATTTACGAGCTCATGCCGTTGGACTCACACGTCGCCTTTACTGCTGCAGGATCTTCGCCTGGGGAAAGTGCGGTTTTTGGCCGGATGGACGAAGAAGAAATTACAAAGGCTTTTGAAAGTTCCTTCCGAAATATGCCTGGATTGTCGGACGCAAGCAAAGCGAAAATCTTGGAAGCATATACCAACGATGGAGGCAGCGCGTCGATCGAGACTCTGCCCGAGGCCCTTTGGTATCAAGTGAAATTCTTGAAGGACTATTCCGATATCGTAGATGCCAAGGGAGGCCGTAGTCCGTTGGAGGGTGGGTACCACGATTCCGAAGGCAATATGATTGATGCGCGGCTGAAAAGGGATTCAGCAGCCGAGAACATTTTCAAGATTGGCGATACCAAGATTGGTGAAACGTATGTTCTCGACGCACCGACCGCTAATCGACTGAAATCCCGGGGAATCGTCGAACTTGGGCAAACAGTATTCGTTCGACCCCTAAACGATTATGCCTTCGCATTCCGCGAAACTAGACGAATGACCATTCGTGCCAAACAAGACGCAGCCCTCATCACGCGGGAAAACAAGGAAGCAGAGAACACCACGAAGGTGACGCTTGACCAAGAACTGAAGCGCGAAGAAGAGAGTTCAAAGCTTAAGCTCGACAAAGCTCAATACGAAAAAGAGGCCGAAGTGATTTCGAGTGTTGCCAGCGAACTGGAAACGCAGATCGTTGACAAGAAAAAAGAGCTTAGCCAAGTTTACGGTTCGATCGTTGCCCTCCATGACCGACTGGTTAAGTATAAAAGAGAGCTGGCGGCGATTGCAAACTCGGGCGTCTTGACTTCTCAGCCCTAGAGACACTCTGCCGTGTCTCAAGCTCCGTTTCAGTGGGCTATCTTTAATCGAGAGGAAGACAGAAGATTACCAGGACAGAAGGTACCAGGCCACCGGGCGGCACGCCCCACCAGGCCACCGGGCGGCACGCCCCAGAGGATGTGGTTTTATTGGCCACAACAATCCTATTGACTGCTTCCGAACCCGAATTTTGATCGAGTGGCTTTTCATAGGTTCTCCCTCACGCGTTTTGAATTTCCGCGATTTTGGAAGTAGATCGTTTTAAGGCCAAAGGCCTTGTTCAACATAGCCTGGGGCAACGCCCCAGGAACCCGGAAAACATGAGGTTACTTTGGCCAACGGCCATATTCATCCTGGACGGGAATGGATTGAGTATGGCCGTTGGCCAAACCGAATCGTTTCGTGTGAGTTTCCAGGGGCGTTGCCCCTGGCTACGCTGAGTATGGCCTTTGGCCAACAGAACGGTTGCGAAACTGCCTAACTAAAGCGGAAATGCATTTCCGCACTCCAAATGATGATATGATGGGAGGATTGCCTTTCGGTCAAATCACTCCTGCGGAGCAAGTTATGTGCAGTACCTACTCAATCCTTGGGGAAAATGTGTTTTGGAAAACGCTGCTTATCGCACTCGTTTGTTCAACGGGGCTACCAGCCCAAGAACCAGTCTTCTCCGGACCACAAATAAAGGAACCGCTTGTCCCATTTCAAGTTCGGAGCTTAACACAGCCCGACATGGGCAAACAAGTGGATTACGTGACCAACGCCAAAGGCAAGCCGCTGTTGCTCGTGTTTGTCCACGATGTCAACCGCCAATCGATTTCGATGGTACGCTTCTTGACGGCTTATTCTGCTAAGCGGCTAGGCGATGGACTGCGTACCGGAGTCATCATATTGCACGAAGACGCAAATGAAGCCGAAAAGAACTTCCAACGCATGAAACATGCATTGAATGCAGAAACACCTACCGGTATATCGCTTGAGGGACGCGAAGGCCCAGGGAGTTATGGACTGAACCGATTGGTGACGCTGACCATCCTCATCGGTCAGGATAACAAAGTCACGGCAAACTACGCCTTGGTTCAACCCAGTCTGCAGGTCGATCTTCCGAAGATTGTGAAGTCCATTACGGAAGTCGTTGGCGGCACGGTCCCAACGCTGGAAGAGTTGATTGGAAAGGATGCCATGCGGGCCATGCAAGGTGACAAAAAAGGAGCCGCAGTTGTGCCGGATGTGAGCGGTTTGGTTCGACCGCTTATTCAAAAGAAAGCCACCGACGAGGAGGTGACTCAAATTGCGGAAAAAATTGAGAAAGCGATGAAAGCCGACGAAGCCGTCCGTCGCGAGATCTATCGAATCGCAACGACCATCTCAGGCAGCGGCAAGTTGACCGACTATGGTACGGCCAAAGCTCAAGAGTATCTTGAGAAGTGGGCAAAGGAGAATAAGGACAGCAGCGACTCGACTCCGACTCCGAGTCCGGACAAGGATCCGAAGAAATGACGATCGCGGCTTGGCTGATGGTGTCTGCTTTGCTCGTGTCTGAGCCCGAATCTTTGCTCGTGTTTGAGCCCGAATCATCGAGTGCCCCGCCTGCGATGGTTGACTTTGATTCGCAGATAGTTCCATTACTAACTCATGCAGGCTGCAACGCGGGTGCGTGCCACGGAGCTGCAGCCGGACGGGGTGGATTCCATCTTTCACTTTTCGGCAGCGACCCTAAGTCCGACTACGAAGCCATAGTAATATTTGCCGAAAGTCGACGCGTCAATCTTATCGACGTTAGCAAGAGCCTTGTTTTGGCCAAGCCTCTGGGTTTACTCGATCATGGCGGCGGCGAGGTTCTTGAGGAGGGTTCATCGAGCGTTCTGATTTTGCGGCATTGGCTCCAGCAGGGTGCAAAGCGAGGGACACAACGGCAGCTCAGAGAATTGAGAGTCGAACCTGCTGAGTCTATTGCCACTACGCCAAACCAACCCAAAACACTTCGAGCGTTTGCAACGTTTTCCGATGGTGAGGAAACAGATGT
>JBBRJI010000472.1:0-5179 GCA_038219625.1 Pirellulales bacterium
GCACTTGTATCTGCTCCTCAATGCGACCCGCCCCGGCTAGACTTAGGCATGCCACCCCAATGGAAGTCGAATCGATGGCAGCTTGCTCAAGTGCAGCGGCCACGGCTACGTCAAGATTTGCCAACGCAACTTCGAAGCCGACGGACCGCGGATTGCTTGGACCCGAAACGCCGCGTCCTAGGACTCGCAACTCAACGCGGCATGGACCATTCGAAGGCAATACGTTTGCGATCCAAGCGATTGTTTTTGAACCGCCTCCATCCACGGCCAGAACACGATCGAGTTGTTTGTCGGTGGTCATACTGGCAATTCAAGCGCGAGTCGTAGTTTCCCAGCCGACCGAACTAGCAACGCACGCGCCTCAGTCGCCTCAATCGAGCGCTTCGAGGCAACGATGGCGGTCTTTACTTCGCCATTGCATCGAGCCAGTTGCTCGGCTGCCTGCTGCTCGCTTATGACTGCAATAGCGGCCACGATGCGGACACTACGCGCCTTGAGTTTGACATTCGTGGCTCTCAAATCCACCATCCAATTGCCATAGGTTTTTCCAAGCAAAACCATGGTAGCGGTCGTCAAGATATTGAGTACCATTTTGGTGGCAGTCCCAGCTTTGAGTCGCGTCGAACCGCTGATCACCTCCGGGCCAACCACCGGGGCGATCACAATATCAGAACAAGGGTTTAATTCTGAATTCGCATTGCAAGTTAAGCCGATCGCGTAGGCCCCGATCAACTGCGCATAACGCAGGCCGCCAATCACGTACGGGGTTCGACCACTGGTGGCAATCCCTACCAAAACATCCAACCTCGACAAATTGCGAGCTTGCAAGTCGACGATTGCGGACTCGGAATCATCCTCAGCCCCTTCGATGGCTGACGTCAGCGCCTTCACTCCGCCAGCGATGATTCCGATGACCATCTCTGGTGAAGTATTGAACGTGGGGGGGCATTCGGACGCGTCCAGCACGCCCAAGCGTCCTGACGTCCCTGCACCGAGATAAACAAGCCGCCCCCCTTTGGCGATTCGTGCGGCGATTGCATCGACCGCTTTGGCTATCGTCTCCGACTCTTTCTCAACTGCGACGGCCACGTTGTGGTCTTCGGCGTTCATCAACTGTACGATTTCGATGGTCGAAAGCGTATCGATCGCGACGGAAGTGACGTTGGGCTGTTCGGTTACAAGTTGGTGCATATTGCTTTCGTGGTGAAGAATTATCGTTCTAGATCGTCTATGATGGGGCCAAACCCTGATCATACCCGAATTGAAGGAAACGGATGAGTATCCCTCTTGGAATCATTGATATCGTTGTCTTAGTTGCGGCGGTCCTATTGTCCATCGTGATTGGTCTGAGATTTCGAGGGAAAAACGATTCGATCGAAGCCTATTTGCTTGGCGATCGTAACTTGCCCTGGTGGGCAATTCTCGGATCCATTGTGGCCACCGAAACCAGCACTGCGACCGTACTAAGCGTTACAGGTCATGGTTTTGGCGACACAGGATTCAAGTTCCTGCAATTGGCACTCGGTTTTATCCTTGGACGGTTCCTAGTCGTAATCTTTCTCCTGCCAGGCTACTTCGAAGGCAAATTGATGAGTGCCTACGAGATCCTCGGGGTGCGTTTTGGGATGCAGACCAAACGCGTTGCATCGGTTCTCTTTCTGGTAACGCGGAATCTCGGCGACGGCTTGCGACTCTTTTTGGCGGCGATGGTGCTCAAGGAACTCGTCGGATGGCCAATGCTGTGGAGTGCCGTTGCGATCGGCGTCATCACGATGCTCTACACCTACTTCGGCGGTATGCGCTCGGTCGTCTGGAACGATTGCGTCCAACTCGTTATCTACATGTTGGGTAGCATTGCCGCCTTGTTCGTTATCGTCAGTTACTTGCCTAATGGCTGGACCAGCTTCTTTGAATTTGCAAAAGAGAACAACAAGCTTGAGATCATCGATTGGCAATTCTCACTGTCCAAGCCGTACACACTCTGGGCTGGTCTGATTGGCGGCGCTACTCTTTCGTTGGGCTCACATGGTACTGACCAGATGATGGTGCAACGCTACCTGAGCTCGCGAAGCCAACGCGATGCCGCTCGCGCCATTCTGTGGAGCGGGCTTGTCGTCTTCGGCCAATTCGCATTGTTCCTCTTGATCGGTATGCTGCTCGCATGTTTCTACGCCACCGAAGCGACCCTTCCGGAGGGAATCAAGAACGATGCTATCTTCTCACACTTCATGATCCATTCGTTTCCCCGAAACACCGGGCTAATCGGGTTGATGCTGGCTGCAATTTTGGCGGCCGTGATGTCGACACTTTCTAGTTCGCTGTCCGCGTCGGCGTCGTCGGTTGTCAGCGATTTATGGTTGCCCAGTTGCCGTGTTCCACCATCCGAGAGTCGACAAGTTTGGACAACCCGTTTGCTTACAGTGCTTTTTGGCGGTTTGCAAATTGCGATCGGGGTATGGGCAAGCACCTTCCACGAAAGTGTGGTCGACAACGCGTTCACCATCGCAGGCTTCTCGTCAGGAATTTTACTCGGGCTTTTTGCATTGGGCGTTTTCACCAAACGCACCCATCAAGTTGCAGCATTGGGTGGGGCTGCAATCGGCCTGATCACCATGCTGTTCGTTCAATTTGGCTTGCCCCATGTGCCTGGGGGATTCAAACTCGCCTTCCCCTGGCTAGCCGTAGTTGGCTCGTTCACTACTTATTTTTCAGGGCTCCTACTCTCCGTTTTCAATCGATCAGCCCGCGACGCTTCTCGTTAATCACTACTAAGGGAAACCCATCATGATTCAGCGCAACCCAAAACCAAACAACACGTCAACAAGTTTGAAATTCCTCGCGTTGATTCTTGCCTTGATTGCCATTGCTGATACAACGCGATTAGCCGCGCAAGAAGCGTCTGCAATCCCTTCCGTCGCTAAGGAATCGAGCCGCATGCCGGTCGATCACCTTGGGCAGATCAACGACCTCATCACAACCGGAATAGCCGAAGGCAAAATGCCCGGATGTGTTGTTTGCGTCGGCCGCAAAGATGAAATCCTCTTACTAAAAGCTTACGGAAACAAACGATTGGAGCCATCGATCGATCCGATGACCGTCGACACCGTCTTCGACATGGCCTCCATTACCAAACCGGTTGCCACTGCCACGAGCATAATGCAACTCATCGAACAAGGAAAACTAAGTCTTTCGGACAAAGTTGCTTCCATCTTCCCTGCCTTTGCGCAGAACGACAAGGAAACCATCGCCGTCCAAGACTTGCTGCTGCATCGAAGTGGATTGATACCTGACAATGCCATGTCCGATTATAAAGATGGACCAGAAAAAGCTTGGGAAAAAATCTGCGAATTGAAGCTTGTCGCACCCATCGGTACCGCGTTCAAGTACTCGGACGTGAATTTCATCGTCCTTGGAAAGATCGTCGAACACATCAGTGGGAAAAGCCTTCATGAATATTCGCAAGCCTCCATTTTCCAACCGTTAGGCATGAAACAGACAGGCTACTTGCCATCGAAAGAATTGAGCGCGAAGTGCGCACCCACCGAGCAGCGTGAAGGCCACTGGATGCAAGGCGAAGTACACGATCCACGTGCCTACGCTCTGGGGGGAATAGCTGGACATGCTGGCTTGTTTTCCACCGCAGACGATATCGCCATCTACGCGCAAATGATGCTGCAACAAGGGTCATTACAAGGCTCCAAGGACAGCGTGCCAACTCGAATCTTATCGCAAGCCGCAGTGTCTACGATGACTCAAGCCTATGCCGTCCCGGGTGGCTTGCGAGGCTTGGGCTGGGATAAACGCACGAGCTACTCCAGCAATCGCGGCGATCTCTTTAGTTCATCCGCGTTTGGGCACGGCGGATTTACCGGCAACGTGTTGTGGATCGACCCTGAACTCGATTTGTTCTTTATCTTTCTGAGCAATCGCGTTCATCCCAATGGAAAGGGGAGCGTCAATCAACTGGCAGGAAAAATCGCAAACGTCGTGGCTGCTTCGATTACGAAGAGGGACACACCCACGAGTGACGGCGCGAAAGCGGATCCAGTTGCCCGTAGTCCACGAGCCGCGGTATTAACGGGACTGGATGTGCTTGAACGCAACAGCTTTCGTGAGTTAGCCAACCAGCGAGTTGGCCTCATTACCAACCATACCGGCCGAAATCTAAAAGGCCAAAGCGCAGTGACACTCCTTCAGAACGCGCCCAACGTTAAATTGAAGATTTTATTTAGTCCAGAGCATGGCTTTGAGGGGAAGCTGGACATTTCAAAAGTTTCTGACAGCCAGGACAAAGGCACGGGGATCACGATTCACAGTCTATACGGTGAGACTCGCCGTCCGACGGCCGAGATGTTGGCCGATATCGACACGGTCGTTTTTGAAATACAAGATATTGGGACACGGTTTTAAACCAACAATTAGACGCTGGGTGAAGCGATGATCGCGACCGCCGAGCATCATAAAAAATTCGTCGTTCTCGACCGCCCGAACCCAATCAACGGGATCGATGTCGTCGGTCCAATGTTGGACCCGAAATCGGAGTCGTTCGTGGGCTTCCACCGTTTACCAGTGCGACATGGAATGACGATCGGCGAGTTAGCTCGGTTGTTCAAACAGGAACTGAAATTGGATCTCGACTTGCAAGTCATCGCGTGCGAGGGTTGGCAGCGTTCGGATTATTGGGACGCCACCGGGTTAACCTGGGTCAATCCCTCCCCCAACATGCGCAGCTTGACCCAGGCCCTCCTTTACCCGGGTATCGGTCTCATTGAGACCACCAACGTATCTGTCGGACGCGGGACCGATACACCGTTCGAAGTCGTGGGTGCACCATGGATGGACGGCGTCGAGTTAGCCAAGCAAATGAATGCACAGCAATTGCCTGGAGTGACATTTGTTCCGATCGAGTTCACACCCACCGGGACCAAGTTTACGAACGAAGCATGCAAAGGCATCAACATTCTTATTACGGATCGAAAAGCCATCGAGCCAGTCCGCGTTGGTTTGACGTTAGCTGCGACCTTGCGTCGACTCTACCCAGAAGCGTGGGAGACCAAGAGCCTCAATCGGCTGCTCAGCAATCAAGCTACGTTGAAGTTACTTCTAGACGGTCAAGCCGGCAAAGATTTGGAACCGGCCATTTTCGACGGCGTCAGCGATTTCTTACGAAGACGTGAAG
>JBBRJI010000473.1:0-5173 GCA_038219625.1 Pirellulales bacterium
GGGCTGCCCAACCAGACTCGGCCAGCGCCATTGTCGGAGCGTTTCGAAATCCACTTCGGCCCAATCGGCTGGCCCTGGTGCTTCTTGAGCATCGGCTTGTAGTCGAACGTATCGACGTGACTCGGCCCGCCGTCCATGAAACAGAAGATGACGTTCTTGGCCTTCGGTCGGAACAGCGGGGCAGCGATCGCTTGCCCTGAAAACAGTCCCTGCAACGCCAGCCAGCCAAAGCCGGCAGATGCGTTTTGGAGGAATCCGCGCCTGGTCGCTGACGGCATGATGCCGCCGGGGCAACGGTGATATTGATGGTGCATATAAGTCTTTCGGATTAGCCTGTTGAAAATAGTAAGGATTGCAGTAGGACAGGCTTCCAGCCTGTCTCCTGCTAACAGACAGGCTGGAAGCTGTCCTACGACCGCTAGTCCCAGCGAAGGTCATCGGTAGTAAATGAACTCCTGAGAGTTGCAGATCGTATGAGCCAATTGAGTCCACGCCGCTTCGTCCGCCATGACATCTGGCCGCGTCACTACGCTCTGGAGCAAAGTCGTCCATTTGGCCTTTTCAGACTCCGTCGGAATACGACCGAAAGCAGTGACGAACATGCTGTCGAGACGATCCTCGGGAGAGGCGTGAGGTGTCTTGATGAGACCTGCCGCCCAGTGGCGGGCGAGCGAGTCGACGAGTGGATCGTTCAACAACAGGAGTGCCTGAGTGGGCACGTTGGTCACATTCCGCCGACCGCTCGGGAGTCGCAGGTCAGGCAGATCAAAGGTCATCAGGAACTTCGGGGGTGCCATGATCGACATGGTCAGATACAGCGATCGTCGCCCGTCTCCATCCAGAGGACCAGAAAACAGTCTTTTGGCGGCGTCTTCGGTAGGTCTCGACGGGTTGATGGGGCGACCAAAGAGCTTACCGTCCAACCGACCTGAGACTGCGAGCATGGCATCGCGAATCGCCTCCGCCTCCATACGATGAGTTGGATAGTGGTGAAGCAAACGATTCGCCGGAGCAGATTGCTTGCCGGCCTCGCTTACCACACCCGACTGCTTGAACGACTCGCTGAGCACCAGTTGCCGGACGAGCTATTTGGTGGACCAGCCCTGACGCATGAAGTCGCGAGCCAGCCAGTCGAGCAACTCCGGATGCGACGGCTTGTCGCCCAGACGCCCGAAGTCATCCGGGGTGGTGACGAGTCCCGTTCCGAAGACCCATTGCCAGACGCGGTTCACATAGACTCGCGAGGTCAACGGATGTTCTGGATGCAAAAGCGATTCGGCTAGTTCCATTCGCCCGCTGCCGGTGCTTTGCGCCACCGTGTTGCGGCCCGCGAACATCTGCAAAAAGTCCGGCTGCACCTGTTCCCCTAAGGAATCGAAGTTGCCTCGCACGTTCAGATACAGGCCGGTCTTTGCCGATTCGCGTTCATCCATACTGTTTACCGCGCGTGGGAAAGCGATCTGCTGTTCGACGCGACGATACTCGGCCAAAAGTGCGGCCAGAGGAGTGTCAACCTTCGCTTGATTCGGTAGAAACTTGTGTGTGAGGAGCCAGTCGATGACTTGTCGGTCACCGGGCTGAGACTGACCAGCGCACCAGCGCCCGACGGCTGCAGAAAGCCACGCCGTGATCCATTCACCCGATGGATAGGCATATCGTTTGACTCTACCATCACCCTGGCTGGCCACCAGCAGATCGCCGGCATTCCAAGTCATTCCGGTTGCGCGGAATAGCCTCCCTCCGTAACCTTCGGGAATATCCAGCAGGGTCGCCATGCTGCCCTCACCGCGCGGATCAAAGCGCAGGACTGATCCGCTTCCGCCCGGCACACCTGTCGAGATCAGCAGACGTCCTTGGGCATCAGGCAAGATGACGTTCGACGGTGGTAGCCCACTGAGTAGTGTGCCGAGATGTTTACCCGTTTCAAGGTCATAACGTTCTACTCTCCCTGGATTGTGCATCAAGACGAGCATCTCTGTCTCGGCGGCAACGGTGACTGCAGCGAGCAAACAGATCGACAAATGGACAAGTAGAAATCGAACGAACGGCGGCATGCTTTACTTTTCCGGCTTTTCTAATCAGCGGACCAATTGATTTGATGAGCCTATTTTGATCTTCTGCGACTCGCCTAGCTATGGCATTGCCGTCAAAAAATGGTAATATCCTATCATGATGAGTTCGGTCTTTGTCGCGGAGGAAGTGGTTTGAGTTTGGATCGTTCGCGATGGTGCTCCACTCGTCGAAGCTCAGATTCGTTTCTTTGCGATAGACGGTGGCGTGGCGGCCGATGGCAAAGTCGTCGATGGACTCTACGACATTCCTGCCCGAGAAGGTATGTCGGCGGGTAAGTAATGCGTGGAGTTCTCGTCAGAAAAGAAGACTGGCAAAAAGGTACCTGATCGCGACGGCGGACCTGGCGACAAGAAAGACGAAGTGCTCGAAGGCCTACCGGCCAAGTTTAATCAGAAATCGACATTTTAAATCGATTTCGATCCCTCGCAAACTAAGCCTTTCGATTTCGATTTGAAGTGATCCATGATGATTCAATTTGCAGCTACTTTGCTATTACTCGCCTTTGGTTCGTTATCCGCTTTCGCTGTTGAAAACCGTCCAACTAACATCGTCCTCATCATGGCTGACGATTTGGGATACGGCGGCCTTGGTTGCTATGGCCAGACGAAGGTAGCTACTCCCAATATCAATCAACTCGCAGCGAACGGGATGCGATTCACACAAGCTTATACTGGATGCTGCATGTGCGCACCATCTCGTTGTTCTTTGTTGACCGGCCTGCATACCGGCCATGCTCGCGTTCGTGCCAACGATCCCAAGCAACTACTGACACCGTCCGATCTCACTTTCGCTTCTCTGCTTCAGAAGCAAGGATACGCAACTGCCGGCTTCGGGAAATGGGGTCTTGGCGATGACGGTCCTGTCGGTGAACCCTATCGACACGGCTTCAACAATTGGGTTGGGTTAGGCATCGAGCAAGATACGCTCATCGTCTTCACAAGCGACAACGGCCCTATCAACGCGGGCGGAGCTGACCCCGTTTTTTTAACAACGGCGGGAATCTGTGAGGTTGGAAGTTTAGTCTCTTCGAGGGTGGAATTCGTGTACCCTTCCCGTCGATTGACAGACGTCTTTGAAAATATTGCAAAGGAAATTATCGAGTGATCAAAACCGTCAACGCATTCGCTTTATTACTAGCGCTCTTCCCCGTCTCGCGATTTGGGAGTTCCCCGATTTGTGCTCAGAGCGGTTCGATGCCCTACGTCGAACGTGTCGATGCTCAACCGTTGTTGCTGATTACGAACCGACTCGCTGAGGCGATGCATTCGACTGGAAATCCGTTCACTACCGAACAAACCGCTGCACTGAACTCACTGAAGAACGAGCCGAGCGATGCTCGTATCACCGCTAGAGTCCAGCAGTTGCTTGATCCATTGTGCATCGCGTCGATTGAAATTGGTAGCGATGGAAAGACGACGGTGACTCCAGGAGTCCCTGCCGAAGTGATGGAAAATGGTTGGCGTGCCATGCTCGTAAAAGTGGTCAATCGCGCCGGGATTCAATCCAAGCTTCGAGTCGATAGCCCGAACGCCAGACCTATTCCGCATGGCCCAAAAGACGACATCGTCAATCGATGGTTGGCGCTGTCTACGTTCGATGGTCGCCCATTGTCTCCCACGTTGAGCGGTTTGGAACTGGAGTATCGAATTATCCAGGTATCGTCGACGACTGTCGGTGATCGAACCGCTCGCCTCGAGTTCAATGCAGGCATTGTCGGTGGCAAAGGCTCCTCAGTCATACGCCAATGGCGATTCGACAAGGATTCGGATGGTTGGGGTGAACTCAATGATATCAAGATGACGGTGCGCGATCAGTCCCTCTTTCTGGAAGCCCTTGGCGACGATCCGTTTTTGTCGGCCCCTGTCAAAGCCCGAGGCGGACGCATGGTTCTCCGATTTTGGGGACGCCCTGATGGTCCCGGCGTAGGTCAACTATTCTGGTGGACCGAGCAATTGCCACAGCCCGATGGCGGTCGGCAAGTGGTCTTTCAACTCGATCCGGGTGGCGATCGAGAATACGCGATCGAGTTTTCGGTCGAGGGTGAATTGAAAGGGGTGAGGATCGACCCGTTGCAGGGACCTGGGAAATTCCGCATCGACTGGGTCAGTCTGGAATACGCATCCGGAGAGAGTGGCGCTTGGGACGCAGCGGATGTCGCGATACGGACCGTCCCTAGTACCGAGGTCCAATTTGCCGTTACCGACGCGGATGGTTCGCCGTGCATGGGGGCCTTCGAAATTCGCGACGCACAAGGTCGAGTCTATCCCTACCAATCCAAGCGTCTGGCCCCCGACTTCTTCTTTCAAACGCAAATCTACCGTGAGACGGGCGAAAGCATTCATCTACCGCGAGGGAAATATAGCGTTAAGTGTTCGCATGGCCCCGAAAGTGTCGTGCAAATGCAAACGCTGGATGTGGGTGATGACCCTGTGACTCTAAACTATCAAGTTCAGCGGTGGATCGACACTGCCAAGCTAGGCTATTGGAGCGGCGACCATCACATTCATGCTGCTGGTTGTTTGCACTACGAGAATCCGATGCAGGGTGTCTTACCCCAAGACATGCTGAGGCACATCATGGGCGAAGATGTGAAGGTCGGGTGCTGCCTCACCTGGGGACCATGTTTCGATTTCCAAAAACAGTTTTTCACTGGCAAACCGGATGACGTCAGCCGCTATCCTTACCTTCTTCGTTACGATATCGAAGTCAGTGGATTCGGCTCCCATCAGTCGGGGCATTTGAACTTACTCAAACTCCGGCAGCAGATTCCTGCGGGGGGAAATTCTAAGCTCCATTGGCCAACTCTCGGAATGAATACCTTGCGTTGGGCAAAACAGCAGGGGGCTGTAACCGGAACCGCTCACAGTGGTGCGGGCCTTACGCGTCGCGTTGGACGTATCGATGGAAACGACGGACCACACCGCCTGCCTAATTTCGATATCCCCGCATTCGATGGGATCGGAGCCAATGAGTTTATCATGCAGGTTACTCATGAAGTCGACGGCCCCGATGGCAAAAAACAGCGTGCGCTAGATTTCATCGCAACCATGAATACGCCTCGCGAGTCGGAGTGGAACATCTGGTATCACGTGCTCAACTG
>JBBRJI010000474.1:0-5163 GCA_038219625.1 Pirellulales bacterium
GGCGGTGAATACGCGAGGGACTCAGATGGGAGCGTACAACGAAGCTTGGCCGATCGCACTTGGCTCGAGCGATTTGTTACTTGAAACAGACGCTGGGAAAGGCGTGACTGGCAAGATGATATCCATCGATGCGATGGAGATACTTCGTTCTCAGGCGATAGCCCTCCGACGTCGCTATCTATTGCTTGGTCCGTTAGCAAAACATAACCCAAAGACAAATCCTTTTTTGAAAGCGTTTAGTGTCAATGTCAATGGTCAGTCAGAAGCCATTCAGAGCGCCGTGAACATATGCCGTGCGCTGGCTGCGATTGGAACTGGCGAGCGAGTTGCTTCTGCGCAGTTGCTTACACAGAACTTGAGCGTGGGCAATGGACTTGATCACCCTTTAACCGCTGTCGCACTTTTGGCCTTAGCGGATTTAGCCATCGAATCAAATGAAATTCTGGTGGCCGAGGAACGAGCGTTGGAAGCCTCGATCGTAGCTGGTCGCGCCGGGCAAATGGACCACTTAGCTGAATCCGTTGAGTACCTCTCGGAAACCGGGTTTGCCGTAGGCCGCGATACCGTCGTCGCAAAGATGATACAGCAGATCGCTCAATGGTCTGTTACCAAGAGCCGAATGGTAGCCATTCGCTGTCAAGTGGAATACGCTCGATTGTCGGCGCTGGTCGGAGATTTGGAAACTGCCAATAAGCAGTGTAGCGCCTCGACGACCATGCTGCTGCCAAAGCCAGTCGTCATGCCACGAGCGGAGTCGGTGGTTCGTTATGCGCAAGCCAGAGTTGCATTCCTTGAAGGAAACCTGGTCGAAGGAATCAATAAGCTCTTCGAAAGTGTCGCTTACCTTCGTGGTAATGAAAAGGGAATTGGTTCTCCCCCTCTGTTTCAATTGGATCTAGCGCTTCAATTGACAAAAAGCAAAGTCCTGAATGACTCGGTTGCCGAATCGGTTCTCGGGGAGTTATTACGGGCTCCGTCAGCGGGCCATTGGCGGGTTCATCCGTTGGAACAGTTGGATTGGCTCATGGTTGACAAATCGGAGGCCAATAACTTGTTGGTTGACATTCAGCTCCGAACACGAGAGGAATCGGAACTAGCTTCGGTTTTTGATGATTCCACTCGTAAGAGATATCGACGTTTGAATGAATTGGAATCGCGAGTCTTCGATTTGAAACTCATTTTTCATAGCGACAATCGATTTGTAGGTAACGCAGCCGAAGCGAGCCGACTGCGCAAGCAAATTCCGATTGCAGATCAAAACGTCGTCAAAATACAGCAATTGATTGCACCGCTTCAGACTAACCCAAAATGGGACATTCGAAAATGGACAGAGGATGACTCCCGTCGGTGGGAATCTGCAATCCGACTGTCTGCATCGCAGGAGTCTTTGTTTTGGGCCGCCGCCATCAGTCCACTAGCCATAACCGAGACCTTTCCTCCTCGCCATTCACAAGAGTTTCTGGCCAAGTCGTTGAGACCCAAGGACGCGGTGGTGATGTTCGCGTCGCACGGCACAACAATGCGAGGCTATCTGTATTTGTCTGGCAATTGGCGATCCTGGGAGGTAGGTGACTTCGCCGGTCTCGAACGCAAGACCATGAGTTTGCTGAGCGATATGCAGAGGCTGAAAAGTCGAGATGGAAATCAATTGGAGATAAGGAAGAACTGGGGGCTTGGCCAGAGAATCGAAATCCGCAATCAGTTGTTCCCGAAAGTTATTTGGACCAGCTTGATGGCGGCGGAGCGTTGGATCGTTGTACCCGACGGCAATTTGTGGTCTCTGCCATTGGATATGTTGCCGCTCTCGGATTTGCCGAACTCGCTCCCCTGTATCTCAGAGCATACGATCACCTATTCGCCTACGCTTGGGCTGGTGCCATTTCTATTGGACGCAAGGTCGCAGTCCAAATCGGTTCACGGAATCGATGTTCACGCCGGCGATTTCCTTTCGCCGGATGCTCCTACGGCCAAGGAATTACGCGACGACTTAGCCGCTAAGAAGCATTTCATCGTCGATTTATCTGGGAAGTCATCCAGCCACGTGCCAAGTCACTTTTTTAAAATCGCGTCCGATTGCATCCATAATTACACTCCGATGAATTGGGAGTCGATTGCACCGGTTTTGACGGATACGAACCAGAATCAAGCCAACATAAGGTCATGGAGTCAATTGCCGTGGGGATCGCCCGCATCGATGTTGCTAGCGGGGGTTAATGCCGAACCGCCGACACCGCAAGCCACCGGAGACGAATGGCTTCGATTGACTCTACCGTTGATTGCTCAAGGGACACGGCAACTCACCATTTCTAGGTGGCCGGTGGGTGGCGAGAGCACCGTGTCGCTCATGCGTTCGTTTCAAGAAAATCAAGAGGATCTTTGTGTATCGGATGCTTGGCAACGCAGTGTGCTAACGCTCTGGGAAGAGCAATTTGGACAACGCAGAGAACCCCTTTTCAAAATTGCTCCCTTTGCAAATGCAGAAAATACGGTATTGGGGAGCCATCCACTTCTGTGGTCCGGCTACCTTCGGATTGGCGACTCAAAATAGAAAGCTGGCACATGAAAAAGATTCTAATAGCGATTTTATTGGTTCCGTTTGCAGGGCTGCATACCCTGGCTCTTCAAGCTGTCGAAACGGCGGCAAGAAAACCCAACGTGATCTACATCATCGACGATGAACTCGGATACTACGAGCCAGGGTTTATGGGTGGAGTGACGATTCAGACGCCGAACCTAGATCGAATGGCGGCTGAAGGTATCCGCATGAACAACCTATTCGCGGGTGCACCAGTCTGCGCACCGACCCGTTGTTCCCTCCTCACGGGGAAGCATAGCGGTCATACGTCGGTCCGGGCCAATGGCGGTGGGACTCCACTGCGAGCCGACGAGGTCACCATCGCCTCGATGCTTAAGCAACAAGGGTACGCGACGGGCGGGTTCGGCAAGTGGGGCTGCGGTGGTCGCGATTCCACAGGCGTGCCTGAAAAACATGGCTTTGATCTGTTCTTCGGTTACTACGATCAAGTTCATGCCCATACTTATTACCCTCCGTATTTGATTCGTAACAGCCAAGAGGTCAAGCTGGAGGGTAATTATGGTGGGAGCGGAGGAAAGACCTATTCGCAGTATGTCATTCATGAAGCTGCCAAAACCTTTATTCGTGAGCACGCGAAAGAACCGTTCTTCGCCTATTTGCCTTACACTCCGCCGCACGGGAATTTTGATATTCCTGACACCGATCCCTCCTGGAAGATCTACCACGACAAACCCTGGCCGGAGCCAGCCCGCCGCTATGCGGCCATGGTTTCGATGGTGGATCGTCAAGTGGGAGAAATCCTTGTATTGCTCCAAGAGCTCGGCATCGACGACAACACGCTCGTTTTCTTCAGCGGTGACAATGGGGGAGCGGACTACTTCACTTCTAAAGAGTATCCGCGGGGAATCCATAGAGCGAACAAGAACCCTGCGACCGGTGTCGAGTATCGTGGCAAGAAAGGGACGCTCTATGAAGGTGGACTTCGCGTTCCGTTCATCGCCCGCTGGCCAGGCAAAATTGCACCCGGTCGAGTCAGCGATTATCTCGGATACTTCCCCGACATCTTGCCGACTGTGGCCGAGGTTACGGGGGCAACCTCTCCCTCTGATCTAGATGGAGTTTCTATTTTGCCCGAGTTGATGGGGGAGAAAATTTCTGGACGCAAACAATCACAGCACGACTATCTCTATTGGGAATTCCAGGGTTGGACGGCAATCCGACAAGGCAACTGGCGAGCCGTCAAGCCGCCCAAGACGACCAGTTGGGAACTCTACGATCTTGCAAAGGATCCGAGCGAATCGAAAGACCTGTCTTCCGCAATGCCCGAACTCCTCGCCAAGCTAACTGCTCAAGCCACACAGGCCCATGAGCCAGTTGTGGAAGGCACTTTTGCAAGTACCGACCGCCATGAGCGAGACCGCCGTGCCAAGTTCGGCAAGCAAGACGACCCCAAAGTTCCAAAACCGAACTGAAAGAAACCGCCGAACGGATCGAAGACCTTGGTCGGTTTTGCTGCGTCCATATCCAAACGCATGGCCTATCTCCTTTAAACGACTGATTCAAACGGATTGTCGGCGTATTCAAAGTGACTGCATCCTAGTTTCCCTAGGCCTTAGTGGCGTTTCTTCCGGACAATATTTTCGCGAAATACCATTGGTGTTTCGCAGCTCGCTTTCTTTTAACGAGTGATTCTCCTTTTAACCAGCCATTGGCACGTGCAATGCATATTGTAATTACCGTGGGAATGGAAAGGCCCCTCTGTCGCGCGTTCATCGGATTGAAAGCTATACACATGCTGGCGACAAGCAAGAATCTTAATGGGAGTAATGATATGTTTCGCAATGCTTTTCTAACCACACTTGTTGTTGCTTCGATGGCATTATTTGGTACATCAGATGCGAGAGCTCAATTTGGCTATTCACACCAAGGGTCTCATGGCAACTCGCATGGCAACTTGCACCAAGACCTCGGTCACAATGAATTCCATCGTCAGCAATACCACGCATACCAACATCAATTCCGACAAACGCCATACCAGCATTTTCAACTGCATCAAGATCTGAACCATGATCGGTACCACGATGACTTGAGCCATCGTTCGTACCACAGTTACCGCCCGTCGTATAACACTTACCCTCAATACAATTCAGGGTTCGGACAGGGTTTTCCATCTTATGGATTTTCGCTTCGTATTGGCCGCTAAGTTGCGGTGTGAGAACCTCCAATTTTCCTGAGGGTCTAGCACTCTACGTATCGATCGATTCGCGTGAAATAGATCCCCGTTTCCATAATTGGGTATCCGGTCATGGCATTCCAATGGCGAGCGAATGACGTGATCAAACGGTTCCGGTTGCCAAAAGGCGCCGGACTCATCGATCTGCGGATTGATCAATCTCGCCGAATATCGCATCCAACTTTGACCGACAATCGACTTGCCACTGTCGGTGCGAAACTGGACGATAGCGTGAACGTGGTTGGGCATCACGACAAAACAATCGAGATCATATGATTCGCCATCTCGATGTAAAATAGCGTTGGCCACGATGCTCGCTATATTCGGTTGTTTTAACACGCACTTGCCATGACATTCGTCTAATGCGACGTGGAACAACTGGTCCGCCAGCTTT
>JBBRJI010000475.1:0-5154 GCA_038219625.1 Pirellulales bacterium
AAAAAAACGGTGAAACGCAATTGATAGATCATGAGAACTTCAACATTTTCAATCAAAAGACAGGCATCGCTATGGCGATCAAAATTGATTTTAGACTTACGGGCATGATCATTGCTGTGATCTTGTGCGGATCATCCGACGCCCAGCAGGTCGTCAGAAAACCGGAGTTGGAGTCTTATCTGGCAAACCGGAATAAGTTTCCAGAGTACTCGTGTGCGATGCTTGTCGAATACGTTCAAAACTATCCCGATCCGGACTTGTGTTTTTTTCGAGATGAGTGGTACATTCATTGCATCAGTGACAAAGAGAAAAAGCAACGATTCGAGTTCTTGCCAAAATTCAATAGCCGGGATCCCGGCGTTGTGGAAGGTGGTCATATGTTGTTTGTTTTCGACGGACAAGTATTTCCGACTTCACACGGTAGCCTAAGGCCTCTCAAGGGGGTCGATCTTGCAAACGTTCAGCAAGATCAAGACACAGTTTCCCCTGCCGAGCGTTGCAATCCGTTTGAAGTTCCTTTTTTTGGTAGTAGCAATTTTTCCAAAAAGAGCGTGTACTACCTGCGGTCAGACAGTCTCATGCGAGCCTTTGAAAGATTTGGAAAAACCGAAGAGGAATCGCTGCCAGATGGAGTCCTAGTCAAATACAGAATCACACCACAATACGAAGTGTTTACCGAAGTGCTTTTTCACGAAAAGGTTGGGGGCATGCCTATCCTGAACGTACTTCGAGATCCACCGCGTTCGACAAAAACAACAAAAATGGAGTGGTTTAATACAAGCAAGGGCTGGTTGCCCAAAAGAGCCATTATCGACATGTCTTTTGGAGACCCGAAGAAACCGGATAGCAGTCGGCAATGGGACGTTACGTTTTACTGGATGCTGAGCCTGCCAAACAAGGTTTGGGAAACCGACTACCGAAAAAAAGGTCTGCTCCCTTCGCAGTTGAGAGAGATCATCATCGCCAATGCGATCAAGATGAAATGAGAGATGGGAGGCGTTAGGCTCTGCTCTGGCAGGCCCAAAGGCCCAGGTAGAGGGCCGTGACGCCTAGGACCACATTCAATACGCATTCCAATAGTGCGAGTCCGATTTTCCCTCGTTGCAATTGCTCAACTAGTTCCAACGAGAACGTTGAAAAAGTGGTGAAGCCTCCACAGAAACCGACCCCCATTAGCAAGTATATCGCTTGAGTGCGATCGGTAACGCTGCCTGCGATACACCCCAAGATCAAGGATCCAAGCACGTTGATCGATGTCGTAGCAACGGGGAATTGATACGGTGAGGTGGCAAAATGGCCGAGCCAACAACCGACGCCATATCTCAGGTTGCTCCCGATGGCGCCCCCGATACCAACCAAGAAAACGGGATGCGAAAAAAGTGTTGGAACCCAGTTCATGTTGAAAAAAACCGACGCAGTCGGAATATAAGTTGTTGTCGCCC
Organism: Pirellulales bacterium; assembly: GCA_038219625.1. Taxonomy (GTDB): domain Bacteria; phylum Planctomycetota; class Planctomycetia; order Pirellulales; family Pirellulaceae; genus JBKCUI01. Next base: position 1,443 of record JBBRJI010000475.1, read on the forward strand.
GTGGACTCATTCGGACCAGATCTTACCATAGAGGCACGAAGTGCCGTGCCACAATGGGCGGAAACCCGAAAATCAAGACAGGCAACACACTAGTTTATGCTGTATCCAGCCTAAGAATTGGGTTTCTTGCGTAGCGGAAGCCGCGTAGGCTTTCGGCGACTTCAAGGGGTAAATCCCAGTGGATTCGTCTAACCACCGAAACTCTTGGCGAGTTCCGCTACCCCCAAATTAGCACGGATGAAGCACTAGTTTATGCTGAATCCTCAGATCAGAATGGTACCTCGGTTTTGATAGTGAAGCGTGTACTCATTTAAGGTCGTTACAAGATGCTAGTTATGCCCGCCGGGTTAACCCGAGTTTTTCTGATTGGGGTTCTCACTTTTTCCGCCGTTCCCTCACCCATCTGGGGGCAAGAAAAGCCGTCGGCTGATTCCAAGAAAGCAAAGGAGGTTGGCGAATCCAAGGAAAAAAAATCCGAATCCGAAAAAGATGCGCCTAAGAAAGAAACGATCGTAACCACCACGCATTCTATCGAGATTGCAGGCAAGGCGGTCGCCTACGAAGCGATGGCGGGTACGCTCCCAATCAAGGACGATGCCCAAAAGTCGAAGGCGGAAATGTTCTTCATCGCCTACACGCGCACCGGCATCACCGAACTTGGCAATCGTCCAGTCACGTTCTGCTTCAACGGTGGTCCTGGCAGCAGCAGCGTTTGGCTTCATCTGGGCATGCTCGGACCAAAGCGAATCCGATTCCCTGACGACGCAACGCCGTTGCGAGCACCTTACACGCTGGAAGAAAACTCATTGAGCCTGTTGGACGTAACCGATTTGGTCTTCATCGATCCAGTAAGCACCGGTTATTCGCGTCCTGCCGAAGGGGAAGAGAAAGGGCAATTCCATGGCTACGAAGAAGACTTGAAGAGCGTGGGGCAGTTCATTCACGATTGGACTACCAAGTACAAGCGTTGGTTAAGTCCTAAGTTCGTATTGGGAGAAAGCTACGGTGGCGTGCGTGCCGCAGGTTTGGCTGGATACCTTCAAGATCGTTACTACATGGAATTGAATGGCGCCATCATTATATCCGGGGTGATCAATTTTCAAACGCTTCGATTTGGCGGCAGCAATGATCTGCCTTACATCACTTTCTTGCCAACCTATGCCGCCACGGCTTGGTATCACAAAGCACTGCCCGCGGATCTGCAAAGTCAACCGCTTGAGGTAGTGGTCAAGCAAGCCGAGGAGTTCGCAAACGGACGTTACGCCGCTGGCTTACTAAAGGGAACGTCGTTACCAGCGGATGAATTTCGTGCGGTTGCCGAACTGCTGTCGCGATACACAGGTTTGTCAAATAGCTTTGTTACGAAAGCCAAGTTGCGAATCGATCAAGACCGATTTGGAAAAGAACTTTTGAGATCCAAGAGTCGAACGGTGGGCCGATTCGATAGCCGTTATGTGGGGATCGATCGCGATGACGCTGGTGACGGTTACGAATATGATGCCAGTGGAGCGGCTATCTTCGGTCCGTTCACGGCTACGTTCAATGATTACGTGAGACGAGATCTTGGATTCGAAGAGGATCGTGTGTACGAGATACTTACCGGCAACGTGCAGCCGTGGAGCTACAAACGATTCGAAGGACGCTATGTGGATGCAACAGAAACGTTGCGAAAAGCCATGACCGCCAATCCTTACTTGAAGGTGTTCTTGGCTTGTGGCTATTACGATCTAGCAACGCCGCACTTTGCGATGATGAACACGACCGATCACTTGTTATTGGAGCCAACGCTAAAGAACAACTTGGAGTATCGCTTCTATGAAGGTGGGCACATGATGTACATCTACCAACCTTCCATGGTTAAGCTTCGCGAGGATTTGGTGAAGTTTTATGAAAATGCAGTGGTACCGGCAAAGTAGATCCGAGTTAGCTTTAGGAGTGCCACCTGAGTTAGTTTTGCGTGTGGCACGTCCCTGAGATACGAAGGGCGTGGTGAATCGCTAGAAACATTTGCCACTATTCCCACCCCCATCGCTAGTAGCATCGAAAGCAATTGGCGATTGATACCGTCGGCAAATCACGGCAGGGACTGCCGTGCCACACTGGCGGCGTTTCGTAGATAGCCGATCAACGCCGCCAGCTCGGCGTCGGTCATCAGCTCATCAAAGTTTCCTGGCATCAACGACAATTTGCTCGGCTTCTCTTGCTCAATATCGCTAAGCAGGATTCGCCTTTGCTTGCCGGTTTGATCCGTAAGCAACAGCGACTCCGCTGTTCGATCGCTAACAAGCCCGCTTACCGATTCGCCCCCATCGAGCACCATCATTGTCATCTTGAAGGCTTCGTCGACATTGCGGTCCGGCCAAAGGATATCTTCGCAGAGTCTCAATATGCCACGTGCACCAGCCCCCTCGAGTTGAGGCCCCACCACTTTACCTTGTTCGCCGAGTTTGTGGCACAATGCGCATCGGTCCGCAAACTGCTTAGCCCCAACTTGGAGGTCGACCGCCAATTTTTCGACGGCCGACGCTTTGCTTTCCACGACAATCAAACGGTTCGACGACGGGCTCGGTTCCGGACGTAGAGCTTCCAGTCGAGCGATGTTTTCTTGCGGCAAACTTTCCCACCAACTCTTGGGCAACACACGCAACGCATCGCGAGACAGCGAGCCTCGCTCGCAAAGCGAGGCAATGAGGTCGATAGCCGCGCGGTGTTTGGACAGTCTTAGAACCACCCGTTCCTGTTCTAGGTAGGAACAGCGTCTGCAGATTGCATCTGCAAATTTGAGGAGTCGTTCCGGCTCGATACCCCAATCCCACGTCGGTGTTTTTTTTGTATCGATCGAAAGCACTGCAAACAAATCGGTCCAATTTTGCTCCACCGCAAAATCTGCTAATTCGACGATCTCAGCGTGGGCATTCTTGTCGCGAAGACGGTGAAGTCGAAATCGGCTGATCCAATCGGTGCTGTCGGAACGCATCAGAGCTGAAATATTTTCAAGACTCTCTGGTTGGCTTGGAAACCCACATAAGGCTACGACCGATACGATGCGTTCCCATTTGTCCCGACTCGGTCCAGGATTTAAGCCAGCCAAGGAACTTTCGCCAATGCCGATCCAAGCGTAGCTGGCGGCCGAGTCACCATCCACGACACGCAATTGAAGGTTGGCACCCGCGTTTTTCTGCAAATCCCAATGAACCCATTTGCCAATGTCGCTTCTTGGCGGTAGCTCGCGAAATAGTTCTTCCGCAACATTGCCCGCTTCGTCTAATCGTACTAAGGAAACGTAGTTCTTTGCGTGGGACTCTTTGCCTGGCAGCCCGTTGTGCCCTACAACATAAAAATCCAATTGGCTCGGCGCGATGAAAGGACTGGACGACCAAGTGCCCGTATAGATTTCGCCCAGTGGAAAACTACTAAAAAACAAAGCTCGCATTCCAATGTCTTTTGGGTTTGGTGACAACGCTCGCGACTCTGGCAGCCAATCTCTGCGATCATCATTTTTGGCGGATCTACCGAACCAACTGATCAGTTTCAACTCAGAAGAATTCTTGGCAGAAGATTCGGATTCCGCCGACCATTGGCTTGCGAGATCACCAACCATTTCTTGGCAACGCGACACCAAGCTACCGAGAACTTTTCCGCGTTGTTGCATTTGACGACGAGCAACTCGCAGCAGTTGGTCGGCACTAGCATCCGCATCCTTGCTCGTCGA
>JBBRJI010000476.1:0-5147 GCA_038219625.1 Pirellulales bacterium
AGCTTCAAGAAAGCACTAATGCGAGAAAATTGGCGCGTGCAAGAAACCGGGAACTTTGGTTGGGCCGACTGCGGCAAGCGAATCTTTTTTTCCCACCACTTTGGATGGCCGGGTGCGTCGAGTCCATTATGTCCGGGACGCGTCATGTTTTATGGATTACGGCAGCCATGGCGCTGGTAGGCTTTGTTTCCTTGCGAAGAAACTACTACCAGACACTCCGATTTTATAAAGGTCAAATGGTTTCACTCACAACTCCGTCCGCCACGTTGACTGCCAACGAAAATCAGGAAGTGCGACAAACGTTGCCAGCCCGCGTTTCTCAATCGCGTGAGGGGAATAGACGGCTATTAGTCGAACGTAGCATTCCCATCGTCTCCGACGAGACGGCGGCTATTATCACGATGACCTTGCGATCGATGACGCGAGCTCCAGAGGTCAAACTATACCTGCTATTACCGCTCATTGGTCCTTTTGTTTTGTTTGGAGTGCTGCAATCCGTGCAATTACCGAAGATCGATGAACTTAAAGCTGCCATCATCGTCGGCTTCTCTGCCTTCGGCCTGTTTGTTACGTCTGGAATGCTCGGTAACTCTTTTGCCTACGACCGGGCTGGATTCCGGGCATTCGTTTTGTCTCCTATTCCAAGGGAACGTATCTTGTTGGGACGCAATTTAGCGACCACGCCGTTCTTGTTGTTGCAGACTTTCCTGCTGGCATTGGCGATCGGAATCTACTTTGGGATGGCTATCGACAAACTGCTCTGCGCTCTTGTTTTGTCAGCTTCGCTCTTGCCACTTTTCTCCTTGCTGACGAATTTGATGTCCATTCTGACCCCGTTTCCACTTGCGGCCGGCAGTATTCAGCCAAAACAATTCAATCTCGTCCCCGTCCTCTTTAGTTTAGTGCTGAGTATGTTCATGCCGGCCATCACCGGCTTGGCTTTGATTCCGCTCGGAATAGAATGGGTCGTTGACAGGTATTTCCCGAACTTAGCGATCATTCCCTTTGCGTTTTTGTTGTCGATTCCATGGTTAGCGGCCTCGCTGTTTTTGTACCGTTGGGTGTTGCCTTGGGAGGGCAAACTGTTAGCCAAGCGAGAAAAAGAACTTTTGAGAATCGTCACCTCGAAGATCGAATAGAGTGAGTGACTTTTATGGCACTTGAAAAGCAAGCACGTCCGGAAAGCTTGGACTACTTCCTAGCTGCGATCGCTCCCGTATTTATCATCGGAATGATTGGGTCGCTTGTTTATTTCATCATCACGATTTGCTATCAAGGATCATTTACCGAACGATTGATGTGGATTCTTGGGCTTTATACCGTGGCAGCCGTTTTGATTGCGAGAATCGCCATCGAACAGAGTCGGCAAGTGGCCTTTGCGTACATGTTTGCGCTCGGCACGGCAACCTTGTTCGTGACGCCGCAGTTTTTTGTGGTCAGCGGAGCCATGGCAGTTTTCAGCTTCCCGATCCTCGTCCTATTGTTGGTATTGATTGCTGTTCTGGCGGATCGCATTACGATTGACTGCACATCTATGAACGAACAAGTGCAAAGCACGGGTGTAGGACTCCTTCAGTCGCTCGGACTTGTCAAAAGCGAACGCAAGAAGTCGGAGCCAAAATTGACTTCAAGTAGGAAAGTCGACGAAAGTCCGACGGATGAAACCAAGAAGAAGTCGTCGAAAAATCGCAAGCACAATCCAGGCGTATGGGTTTTGTATTTTGCCCTGTTCGCCCTACCCTTGTTTGGGCTCGGACAATTGGTGATTCAGAGCGACGTGGATCGGCGTTGGGCATTTACTTACCTATTCTTTTATCTTCTGAATTCGCTTTTCTTGCTGGTTTTGATCTCGCTATTGTCCCTGCGAAAGTACTTACGAGAACGGGGGGTTCCGATGGAAACTTCGTTTGCAGTTCGCTGGTTGGTGATCGGTATGACGAGTGTCTTTTTGATTTTGATGGTCCTGTCTCTTTTGCCGATCCCTGGTCGTTCACTCCTTTCGATGGACCTGCCATTTCGCATTACGAGTCGCGACGACTTAAAGGCAAACAAATGGGGATGGGGTCGAGAAGGAGCAGAGGGGGATGGGCCTAAACAAGGTGAGCCTAAACCAGATGAAGGAGAGGCTCAGGACAAGCCGGGGGGCAACCAAGATGGCAAAGGCCCAGACGAAGGCGGAAAAAAAACTGGAGACAAGATCAAGGAGGGCAAGCCTTCCGGAGAAAATTCGAAAAACGGCGAACCGCAACAAGAGGATAGCAAGTCAAAAAGTGACGACCCCAGAAATGGCGAGGAGAAGAATCAAGGTAACGAAAAAGGCAAACCGGAGGATGGCGAAAGAAAGGACGGAAAGCCCGACGACCAAACGGAAAAAAACAAAGACCAGGCGCCCCAAAACGAGCCTAAGCAAAACGACAATCAACCGGTCGACGCAAGGAAACCACCACCCGAAAATAAGCCACAGGAAAACAAGCCACAGGGCAAACAACCCCAACAGCCACCACAGCCACCACAGCCAGCTCCTCGCTCGCTATCGATTCAATGGAATCTGTCAGCGGCATTGCAATGGTTGCTGATGTTGGTTTTGGCGATTGTAGCCATCGTTTATGGCATCCTGTATCGTGCTCAATTGTTGGCCGCCATCAAGAGTTTTCAGGACTGGTTGAGCGCGTTGTTTGGTGGAAAAAAGAGTTCTGTGGCGCAAGCCAACCGGTCGGCAGAAGACGCAACAACGCTTGAGGCCCCTTATCCACCATTTCATACTTTTGAGAATCCATTTTTAGCGGGGAATGGTTGGACGCGTGAGCAAGTCGTGCGGCACATGTATCGCGCGATGTTATCTTGGGGATACGAACATCGCGTTGTATGTCGCGAAGACGAAACACCGGAGGAGTTTATGCGCCGGCTGTTCCGACGATTCCCAGAGCAGCAGGAGTCGTTCTCGATGCTTGGCATGTTGTACAATCGGATTGCCTATGCGCGAGGCAAAGTCACTTCGTCCGAATTAAAACCAATGACCGACTTGTGGCAATGGTTGGTAACGAGAGGCACAGTGTAGCACGGCGGTCCCTCAATTGGGGCAAGGGTTTTTAGAAAATCACGGCAATTCCTCCGTTTGCATTTCTGCTTCTAGCATTTCCGCAATCTCATCTTCACCCTTCTCGCGTGCGATATCGGCAGCAGTTGCACCAGTGGAATCGACTTTCATACGATCCGCACCATATCCGAGGAGAAGCCGCGCCATGTCCATTTGCCCCCATGCTGCGGCACACATTAACGGCGTTGCTTTATCAATTGTTTCCGCATCTACTCTTGCTCCTAGTTCTAGCAACCGCATAGCAATCTGAGTATGACCGTTTGCGGACGCTTCGTGAAGTGCCGTCAAGAGCCCGTTGCCGGTCGTACTCACAAACGCGCCTTTGGCCAGTAGTATCTCAAACGCGTCCGTTAACCCTTCACTTGAAGCAACCATAAGTGGCGTTCGTCCATGGGTTCCTACGCTCTCAAGATTGATATCGTAGTCGTCAATTTCCGAGGCGAGGTTAGGGACCGAAGCCAAAAGCTTCTCAATTAGCTGATCGATTTTTGACTGGATACTCATGGAAGTACGTTGAATCCTCCGAGATTTACTTGGTTTAGCAAGTTTTGGAATGCCTCAAACGTCATAGGCACTTTTGGAGAGATTACAAAGTGACCTGCTTTTCCGGATTGCAATGCCTGCAATCCTTCCGGCAAACTATTCACTGGAAATGCTCCACCGTACTTTTGGATAAACGGATCCAGCGGGTTGATGTTAAGCGACAGCCCTTGGGGCTTCCCGTTCTTCGCCAACGGGTGAATCAGTCCATCCGCCGCAGCCTTTACATCCACACCCAATCGTGCCTGCAAGCTGCTACCACCTCTGAACAGTCCCGTATTTGGGGCGAGTAGTCCGGCCTCTTCTGCTGCTGTTGCTAACGTCGACGCTCCACCAACTGCTTTGGCTGTTGCTCCCAATCCGACCGAAGTCGTTACAAGAGAAAACGTGCCTGAAACCCCGTCCCATACTCGTTCATAAACGCTTTGCACATGTGCATTGGCGGCATCATGTGTGTGGAACGCATCGGAAACACCGCGGACGCCAACCAAATCGCCAAATAGGAACCCAACAACGGTGTATCCACGCTCCAATCCCCCCATGTGTTCAGTGTTGGAGAAAACACTTACCGAATCCACAAAGGTCGGGTTATTTTGCATTCCCGCTCCACCGGCTAGCCCCGCAAAAAATGCTAGCCATCTAGATTGTGACTCGGCAGGTGGTTGAGTTGGGGAAGGCTCAAGTGACGTTATCGATTCATAGACAACCAGCGGGATTCCGTTCAAGTCCGCTTCGATCTTGGCAAAGTAGTTCCCACCCGAATGATCGTCCAAGTACATTGTTGACCCAACATGGTCGGAGCCTTCGGCATAGTACGTCCCCCATACCCGCACCTTTGGATCGCCAGAATAAGTAGGTGTCGCAATTGCGATCGGAGGATCCTGCGAGGCATTGAACGAAGCCGATCGGGTTACGGTCCCAATGAATGCGCCATAACGATTGGTGTCCTGCAAGTAGTAATACCCGTTCGGTCCTGACCTGGACGACTCACCAAAGTCGCGGGTGTGACTCTTGTAATCCGAATCCGTTACGTTCGTAGCCGTACCATTACCGCTCTTGGTGATCGTTCCGTCGGCCAAGAGATCGAAATTGGCATCGCCTGTGCTGTTGTAGGTTCCCTTGGAAATATAATCCAACTTGCGCAATTCGATCAAATGGCTGGTTTCTGCACCGCCGACGGAGGTTGGATGCCAGTCGACGTTTGAGTTGGTGTGGACTTCCATCTTGCTCGAACCATGGCCATTCCAATCGAACTTCAAGAATCCTGACGCGTCGACGTCGGACGAACCTGAACCCGACGAAGAACTGCCACTGCCACCACTATTGGGTGCCAATCCGGCATGAACGTCCATTGTATTTTTATTGCCGTCCGAATCCTCTGAACTTTGACGTAGAGTGCCAGTCCATGTTCCGTGCGGTAGCGTAGCCCGGGCGTCAATTTCCATGTTCATGAAATCAAATTCGCTATCAGAACCACCACCCGTGACTTTTGCGTCATCCTTGGTAGCGA
>JBBRJI010000477.1:0-5143 GCA_038219625.1 Pirellulales bacterium
CCATTCCGGACAAATCGATCACTTCAAAATGTTCATGGAGGACGCGCTGGGCCTCTTCGATGCCAAACTGCCAAGTTGGGCGGCGGGTGATGGGCCAACGTTCGAGTTCACTTTTGGCAAGGGTCGAGTCATCTTCACGAATCATGATTTCCGCCGGCTCAAGCCTAGCTATTTGGTCCATAACCGTGTGAGCAGGATACGCCCCAGCCTCGAAGCGCCCCGTGGATAATTCCACCCAAGCGATCCCAAGCCACGCATTGCGTTCCTGTCCTACCTTGCCTGGGGAAGGATGAAAGATAGCTAAAAGGAGATTTCCAGATCGCGGATCCAGAAGAGCGTCGTCGGTTAGCGTTCCGGCAGTCACAATTCGCTGGACTTCGCGGCGAACGAGCCCCTTGGCGGTTGCTGGGTCCTCCATTTGTTCGCAGACAGCCACGCGAAAGCCTTGGCGAACGAGTTTTGCGAGATAGCCTTCGAGTTGGTGGTAGGGGAAACCTGCCATCGGGATGGGATTTTCGCCTTTGTCCCTACTCGTCAGGGTCAAGCCAAGAACGCGAGCCACGGTTTTGGCGTCTTCGTGGAACAACTCGTAGAAATCCCCCATCCGGAAGAGCAAAATTGCATCCCCGCTGGTCGCTTTGGCTTCTTCGTACTGCTTCATCATGGGTGAAAGATTCATAGCCGAAGATGCTACCAAGCGTAACGATTTGATCCAAGTGCCCAATATTTTGGTGGATTATGGAAACAAAAACGTCACTTAGGTGTTTTCACTACTAAACCACTATCCACCTAGGTAAAATCAAGGGATTGTGGCTGATCGTTTCCGAGTCGGAAATTGGCTTTAGACAGCCGAAGTCGAAAGTTTGAAACAAAAATGAAATACTCAATCCTTATCCCCGTGGTATTCCTTGTGATAGCCCTGATGTCGCTTTCCGTGGTTGCTCAACCGCCAGGGGTAGGATTTGGCGGATTCGGTGGCGTTCCGGGTGGCGGATTCGGTGGACCTGGTGGCCCGCCCATCGGAATGTCGTTTGGAAGTCGCGGCGGTGATCGCGGTGGCGGCGACCGAGGTGGATTCAGCGGGGGTGATCGAGGGGGTGATCGAGGGGGTTCTAGTTTTGGTGGCTTTGATCCATCGTCCTTTTTGACACGGATGGATACCAATGGCAACGGGATGCTTGACCCGGAAGAGGCACAGGGACCGGCTAGGTTCATGTTAGACCGTATGGCTCGAAGCAATCCAAAAATTGACATTTCGAAGCCGATCCCAATGTCCGTGCTAACCGAGTCCTTCCAGCAAATGCGAAGCAGTGGCCCAAGTTTTGGAAGCTTTGGAAGCTCGGACGAGGAGAATCCTATTTTGGAAAAGAATGCGCTGGTTCCAGGCTTCGCCACCGTAAAGGTTGAGAAGATTCCAGTCCCAGGCTTTGGGGCGAGCGGCGAAAAGTTTACCGTACAACCCGAAGAACGAGATTTGAAGGAAGCCGATGAACGGATGCAGCGATATGATAGAAACAACGACGGGTACCTCGATGAGAATGAGCTAAAGGAAGGTAGGTGGTCGGATTCCCCAATGCAGTACGACAAGAATCGCGACGGAAAGCTCTCGCGACAAGAACTTGCCGTGCGCTACGCTCGCCGCCGTATTGCAAACCCTAGCCAACCCGAATCGTCAACTCGAAGAGAAGAGCCAAACTCCAAAAGATCTCGCGATGGTCGTGATCGGGACAACGGCGATGACAAAAAGGAAAAAGCGAGCTTGTTCGCAAACCGTGCTAGCTACCGCATTACAGATGCCGACGGCAAGACGATCGCCCCGACAGGTTTGCCTGAGTGGTTTAGCCGCAACGATATCAATTCTGACAATCAGGTCGAGATGGCCGAGTTCTCCAAGAAATGGACGCAGGATGCCATCGAAGACTTTCAAAGGTTTGACGCCAATAACGATGGATTCATCACAAGCCGAGAAAGTTTGGTCGCTGTCAAGAAAGGGTACATACCTGGCGGAGCAACAAGCGTAGTTGCGACGACAAGCAGTCCATCCGCTCCTGCCGGAGCTTCTAAGGCCGAAGCTCCTAAGGCTGCTAGCGGAGGATCTACAGCCGACAGAATGCGAGAATGGGTTGCCGGCAAAATGAAGAAGGAAGACAAGGACGGGAATGGGTTTCTTTCGCCTGGGGAATTCACGGGTGATTTTGCTAAGGCCGATACCAACAAAGATGGCAAAATCGACGTTGATGAGTACATCGGAAGCCGCTCGAGAAGATAATTATTGTCTTTCGCCTGTTCCTATGCGTTTAAGCTATTCAGCTAACCAACAGTGGCCAAGTACCGCCGCTGTCGCAGCGGCTGTTTCGACCCGCTGGATGCGATCGCCAAGCGACAGGATGCGACATCCTTGGCCAACGGCTTCTACCACCTCTTGGTCCGTAAACCCGCCTTCGGGGCCAACCAGAAAAAGCAATTTTTCATGGCTTTTCGCCAGCGAATTTGCTTCATGAATGCTGCGTGACGGTTGTCCTTCTATCTTGGGATGCAAGATCCAGATGGCGATAGAATCCGACTCCTGGTTGGAGACGATCGAATTGGAGTAAGCCCTGATGTCGTTCATGCTCAGCTTGGGCCGAATGCTCATGAGTCGATTGCGGCCACACTGCTTACAAGCTTCCACGACGTAGCGATCAAATCGCTCTGCATTGGCTTCGTTCACTACCGCTACCGATCGCGTTGTTTCGAGCGGACTCAACGAATCAACACCTAACTCAACGAGCTTCTCGATCGTATTGCGTTGTCGATCCCCTTTTGGCATGGCAATGGCAAAATGCAAGCGTCCTGAATGATCGCGTGGAGCGAACGAAGTGGAATGGATCGCAACGCTGACAGTACGCTTGTCGATGGATTGAATTGTTGCCATAGCTTCATTGCCAAGACCATCAAATAGAACAATGGCATCGTCTTTCGAACATCGCAGCACACGGCTGGCGTGGTGCGCTTCGTTGGTGGGTAATTCGACGGTGCCTTGGTTAGGAAGCTCGGGGACTAGAAATCGTGGGTAAGTCATTCGGACAGGATACTTGTGAGAAAGTAAAAATGTGTTTCGTAAAATGCTAGGCGAGTGCTTCTTCCAGCCTAAGAGTTGGGGTTCTTGCGTAGCGGAAGCCGCGTAGGCTTTCGGCGACTTCAAGAGGTAAATCCCGGTGGATTCGTCCTAACCACCGAAACTCTTGGCAAGTTCCGCTACCCCCAAATCTAGTCCTAAGCACCGAAACTCTTGGCGAGTTCCGCTACCCCCAAATCTAGCATGGAAGAAGCACTAGTTGCTAAATGAAAACTACCAGTAGTTTACGATCTGCTGCTCGCCTTGCCCCACTCGGATAAGTTGTGATTGTATTCTGGCGGTGCAGAACATTGTCGCCTTCTGCTCCGCAAAAGTGCGTTTACGAGGCGCACTTTCGCAGAGCGAAAGGCGACAATAATAAAATCACATCCTCGAAGGTGGGTGGGCTAGCACGCAGTCATGCAGCGTGTACCATTGAGTCGTCCAACGGGCCTTCTGTTGAGTTGCCCTGAAGCACTCGTTCTAGACTTGTTCAAAAATGCCGCAAACCAACAAACCGAACTACCTAGCTGTATTCCTGACGTTTGCCCGAAATAGTCTCATTCGAGACATGACATTTCGGAGCAACTTTGTTCTGGACTGCCTTTCGAGTGTCTCGTGGTTATTGATGAATCTGGGTTTTTATTTGATCGTGTTTCATCATGTCAAATCGATTGGAGTGGAAACCGGTTGGGGGCAGAATGAGTTCTACGTTTTTTTAGCGACAACGTGGCTGATTAATTCGCTTGTTCAAGCGTTCTTGATGCCAAACGCACAGGAGTTTAGTGAACTGATACGAACCGGTGGACTGGATTTTGCATTGCTGAAACCGATCGACACACAGTTCTTGATCTCATTTCGTAAAGTCGAATGGTCGTCTCTAAGTAACTTCTTTCTCGGCTTGATCATATTGGCTTATGCGATGGTTCAGTTGAGTTTTCGATCCGATCCAGCTTGGAACATTGGTCCTGGACTCGTGATTTTGTACTTTGCGTACATTGCTTGCGGCGTGGTGCTTCTGTACAGCTTGATGATTTGCTTGGCTGCGACCAGCATTTGGCTTGGCCGAAATCAAAGCCTCTACGATTTTTGGTTTTACATTACCAACTTCTCTCGTTATCCGATGGAGATTTATGAAGCCGGTTGGGGGATTCCGCTTTGGTACGCGTTCACCTTCATTGTTCCTGTCTTAGTTGTCGTAAACGTGCCTGCTCGATTGCTGGCACTGCCTCTCGTACCGCGTCAGCCATGGGAATGGGGGTTGATCGCTTTTGCGCCTTTTGCCACGATAGTATCCGTGTTTCTAAGCCGATGGGTGTTTCAGAGAGCCCTAAAGAGCTACGCCAGTGCAAGCAGTTAACGATCCCACATAGACTTCTACAGGAGGAACGGTATCTTTTAAACCTGCGGCGGATTAAGACTGCCGTTCGTTGTAGATTATTTGAATGACCCGATGCGCGAACCTCGACTGCAATCAAAAATGCCAAAGCTCTTTGTCAGCGAAATCCAACCGCAAATGCAAGTCGACGCAGCCTTTCGCATCGCGGACCGGCAACTAAGGGCAAATCGGCAAGGCAACCTCTATCTGCTGATGCAGTTGCAAGATCGAACCGGCGTGATCTCGGCAATGCGATGGAATGCCGACGAGAAGTTAGCGGAACGATTTGTGAAAGGCTCGTTCGTTCAGGTCCAAGGTGCATCCCAACTGCACAACGGAATTCTGCAATTGATAGTCAATCAGATCGTATTAGTGGATGAAAAGACGCTCGATCCCGTCGACTTTGATTCCGGCAATCGAGTGGATGTCGAGCAACTTTGGAACAAGCTGGGTGAATTGATAGAAACGATTTCGAATGAAACCATCCGCCGTATCGCAGACAGTTTTTATCGAGACTCAGCGATCGCCAAGTCCTTTTGTTTGGCACCTGCCGGGATCAAAACGCATCATGCGTATCCCGGTGGATTGTTAGAGCACGTTGTTTCGCTCATGCAACTAGCGGACCGAGTCTCATCCCATTACCCGGTCCTCGACCGCGATCTCCTGAT
>JBBRJI010000478.1:0-5135 GCA_038219625.1 Pirellulales bacterium
GTTGCGATCTTTACTCTAGCCGTGGTACCCGCCATGAATAACGACACCGTTTCTGATCCCAATCGCAAGACCCATTCAAGTCCAATTCTGAGCGGGCGATTGTTCAAGAATCAGATTCTCATGGTTCGTGGACTCCGTTCCAGGCTGATGAAACTTCGCTATTCGCGGACCGCGGATCGAGAAACGCTGGCCGCGGAACGCGACCGGGCGCAAAGTCAGTTTGTTCGTTCAAAAAGCCAGTTGGAATCGCAACACGCCATAGGTTGGCGAACGGCCATGACAGAATGGGATTCGCTGCTTGAAAAACAGTTTGCCGCTGCGGAACGTGAGACTCTTCACAATATCAATCAAGCGTGGCAGCAAACCAAGAGCCTGAAAAACGAATTTATCCAAAACAAGCTTTCGCAAAAGAACAAGTACGATAGCGCCTCGGCTGAGCTCAAACAAAAAAGAGACGAAGCTAGTTTAGGCCGGAAGAACGCTCGGGATAGCATCAAAGCGAAACTTGATAGGGAGCGTTCCACGGTAGAGCAACAGATGCACGAGTGTCGCGAATGGGTTGGGATTCGCACAGGCGACGCCGCTTTGCAAGGCTTAACTTCTAGCTGCACACCCGAGAGCGCCGAAGCAATTCAAGCGATCACCGATTTGAACCATGTCGCAAGACGATTCGAGGAGATTAAGAAGTCACTCTCGATCAATATCTCGAGAATGGAGAACCATCCGATCAGCAAAATGATTGGGTCCACGTGGTTCTTGGGATTTGGGGCTCTGCTGGGCGCCCTCGCGGCGGTCATCGCTTGGGCTCTAGGAGCGGTACCTCTCATTGTCGGGTTGGTCGGAATCATTGGTTCGATACTATTCACGGCAGTTATTCACTTTGCAACCGCCCCCTTGGTGACCCGAACCATCCGTCGCATGTTTCCTTACGTGGTGGATCAAGATTGCTTGGCATATTTAGTGATTGCACAAGGACGGCGGATCGCGGACTTCAATTGCCAGCAAGAAATCAATCGTGTTGAGAAGCAGTACGTGACCGGCCAACAACTGCTCGATACTGACCATCGCGAAAAACGCACATCGCTCCTCAGTGAGTTCGACGCAACGAAAAAGGCATTGAAACAATCCAGTAGCGAAAAGCGGATTGCGGTTGCAGCGTCCAGAAAGGAGAAGCACCATCGGATCAATACGGATCGCAAACCGAAACTGGAACTACTCGAAAAGCAACAGACCGAGTACGAAAGCAATTCGGAGCGAGCCCACGCTCAAGAGTTGGCCATGTTGGAGTCCAATTTTCACGGCTCTCAACAGCGAACCGTGCGGCGTTGGTTGGATGGTTGCAAACTTGCCGCCAAGCGAATGCAGGAGGTTAAAACGCAATCCATGCAGGATTTTCCCAATTGGGATTCCGATCTGGTTTCGAGCGGAGAGTGGCCTCGGCTGTCGCACAGCTTGACATGGCGTATTGGAGAGATAGAACCACTCGCCCAATTCCAACACGATGTGCAGGGTCTGGATTTGCCAGAAGCAACGCCGCAGCAATCCTGGAGTGTTTTCTTTGACGTTGTCTCTCAAGGCGCTCTAACCCTCGAAACGAATGCGGCTTGCAAAGAGACCGCAGAAAGCATTGTTCGCAACACGCTTTTGAGAGCTGTGACCTCAGTACCCGCCGGTAATCTGAACATCACGATTATCGACCCCGAGGGGTTGGGAAAGCAGTTTTCCTGGCTGATGGCCTTGGCAGACGTCGATCCGGCCATGGTGAGTCATCGTGTTTGGACCCAGCCGCTACACATCGCAGAACAGCTCGCCAACACAGCCCGACACGTCGAGGATGTGATTCAACAAAGCTTGCGGAACCGATACGCAAATGTGTTGGAGTACAATCGCAACGCGGGTCCGATGACGATCCCGTATCGATTGATCGTATGGTCGAATTTCCCATTCGGCCTGGACGACAGTTCATGGCAATCTCTTTGTTCCATCATGTCCTCGGGCGGGAGGTGCGGCGTTGGAGTCATTTTGCAAGTTTCCGATACGTATGTTTGGCCGTCGTTCGCGGATCGATCGAAGCTCAACGAGTTTGGGCTTCGCTTAAAACTCATTCCGGAGCGCACTCAAGCCGCCGACGGAACTTCGTTCAACACCGAGACCAAGGTTTTCGTGGATCAACCGGAATTGGTTGCGTATCCCTTGACACCGGAGCGTCCACCATCAGAGGATCGACTCCAAACGATCATGGAACACCATTTGAAGGCAGCGTCCGACGTTGGCAAGCGAATCGTCCCCTACGAGTCGATCGCTTTGCCAACTACGGAGCAGCAAACGGCTTCGAGCGCCGAAGGGCTTGCAATACCGCTGGGAATTTCCGATGCTGGCCGAGTTCAATCGATGCGTCTCGGAGCCGGGACGGCGCAGCATGTTCTCATCGCCGGTAAGACTGGGTCGGGCAAGTCGTCGATGCTGCACACCATGATCACCAGCGCTGCCATGAAGTACTCGCCAGATCAACTCCGATTGGTGCTCCTCGATTTTAAGAAGGGTGTCGAGTTTCAAGTTTACGCTGAGGTGGCACTCTCTCACGCGGATATCATCGGCATTGAAAGCAAACGTGAGTTCGGCGTCAGCACACTGGAGTACTTGGATCGAGTCTTGCACGCACGCGGTGAAGCGTTTCGTCAATGGGGCGTTCAGGATTTGCCCAGCCTCTCCCGAAAATTCCCACAACATGCCATGCCACGAATCTTGATCGTGATCGATGAATTTCAGGAGTTGTTTGTCGAGGATGATAAACTTTCGCAGCAGGCTTCCATGTTGATGGATCGAATCGTTCGGCAAGGTCGATCGTTCGGAATGCACTTGGTTCTGGCATCGCAAACGCTCGGTGGTGCCTATTCGTTGCCTCGCACAACCTTATCGCAAATGGCAGTCCGCATTGCGTTGCAATGTGACAGCTCGGATGCCATGCTCATCTTAAGCGAAGACAACACTGCAGCCGCACGACTTAGGCATTCGGGACAAGCCATATACAACGAAATGGGGGGCCGAATCGAAAGCAACCAATCGTTTCAGGTTGCGTTTATCGAAAAGAATGACCAAGTCGCGAGGCTAAAGCTTTTGAGCATGGTGCCGGTACCGCATTCGCCGACAACCAACGCCCTTGGTCGTCGCATTGTCTTTGAGGGACACAAGCCAGCCGTTTGGGACGAAAAGAGTATTTCTCTGGCCATTAGTGAATTGCGAATGGATGAAGGGGCTGTGCCAGTGATCTTGGGAGATAGCGTTTCGATTGATCCGCCCGTAACCAAGACCCTGACGCGAAGCGCTGGTCGCAACTTCATGATCATTGGGCAAGACGAATCGAGCGCCGCCAGTTTGCTTGCGGGTTCGATTGCTGGCTTCTGTTATCGGCCGTCGAGTGCACCTTTGGATGGGAAGCCGTCGGTCGTGGTATTGGACGGTTCCAGGGCAGAAGATGAGTCGATGCGTATGTTGATTTCCCAACTCGCCAGGAGCAAGGTGCCTGTGCGTGTAAGTGACGTTCGCGGGATCGATGCCACCATGGCGTTTCTTAAGCAAGAGCTGGAATTGCGAACCGAGAATAGCGACATACCCCATCCAGCTATGCTGGTTGCGGTCGCGAACCTATCCCGATTCCGCGAACTGAGGCGAAACGAAGAGTTTGCGTTTGGTGACGACGCGGGTGGTACCAGCAAGCCGGACGCGGTGCTAGCGAGTCTACTGCGGGATGGACCGGCACTCGGCATGCATGTTTGGCTTTGGGCAGACTCTGCAGGCACAATAGCGAGGTGGGTATCGCGGCAATCGTTGCGCGATATCGAACTGCGTATCTTGATGCAAATGAGCGCATCGGATTCGAATCAGTTGATCGACTCGAACGCAGCGAATCGACTAGATCGATATGTTGTACTGATTCAAGATGACATCGAGGGCAAGCCGATCAAATTTCGGCCATTCGACTTGGAAAGTGTTATCGGAAAAATAACTGGTTAGCAGTGGTACGGTGTGGCACCATGCCAACCGAACATGTTAAATTTTGTTTCAGGTTTTTTAGCCCACCTTCCCCATTTCGGAATCTTGTATGCAGTACCCACTCGACCTCAGATTCAAGCTTCTTTCATTGTCACAGCAAATCACAGTGCGTGATGCTGGCGGCACTTCGATCCTCTTTGTGAAGCAAAAGATGTTTCGTCTAAAGGAGAAAGTTGAAGTGTTTTCGGATTCCAACCTTAAGAATAAGTTGTTTGAGATCAATGCCGACAGGATCATCGACTTTTCTGCCAACTATCGGTTTACGGCAGCGGATGGAAGCGATTGGGGGGCGGTCAGGCGGCTTGGGATGCGGTCGTTATGGTCTGCACATTACGAAGTGATTGAAGGCAACGCGGTCGACATGCATATTCGCGAAGAGAGCCCCTGGAAGAAGATCGTCGAGTCGCTCCTAGGGGAGATTCCGCTTGTAGGCTTTATCGCCCTCTATCTGATCAATCCAAGCTACTTGATCACGATGGCCGACGGCACGACTGCTATGCGAGTCGTCAAGAAACCATCCGTGCTGGAACGCTATTTCGTCATCGAAAAGAAATGTGAACTCGACCAAGACGATGAGCTTCGAGCACTGCTCTCGCTGATCATGATGGTTCTGCTCGAAAAATCGCGAGGATAGATTATTGATTCTTTGGCTCTGCCTTGGAACCCACTGACTTGCAGGTTCTGCCTGCCGAATCGTCAAGAAAACGTGCTTCGCTTGCATTGCTAAGCGAGGCTCTGCCTGTGCTGCGCGACACATAGCAGATTGCAAAAAATACGTTGATGCGAGTTTTGTTCCGTTCTGCGATTTGACCTTTCAGGTTGGTCGGGGCTGGCCTTTCAGGTTGGTCGGGGGCTTGTCCCCCACCAACCTTGTTTTGGCGTCCTATCTAGCGGTCGGCACTCGCGAATCGACCCGTTCCCCTCGGCTTGGCCCGCCTCCGGCGGGCAAAGCCGAGGGGAACGGGTGTTGGGACGCCCAATTGTAGTACGCCAAAACGCATCCTTCGGGGGCAAGCCCAGAAACGGATGGGCTGAGTCGCTTTTTGCTCCGCAAAAGTGCGTTAGCGCGGCGCACTTTCGCG
>JBBRJI010000479.1:0-5127 GCA_038219625.1 Pirellulales bacterium
ACCATATTCTGGTTCGAGCCTGAGCCGAGGGGAAGGAAATTCGCCGTCGCTCGGACGTTGTTCGGTTCTGCCTCATTTGTATTAAAGGGAGCAGTGTTTTCCCCACCCGATGTCCCGCTCGACCCACTTGAAACACTTCCAAACTGTGCCGTCAAAGCCACGCCAGCCGCGTTATACGCCGCTTGATCTCGAAAGAGCATGGACGACAGGATAGTGTTGACCTTGACCGAAAAGTCGCCGGCCATGAGCTCGCGACGTTCCAGAATCTCGAATTGCCGGGCACGTTTGGCCAGTTTTTGGCTATTAGCCTTTTTTGATGACTGGGATTTCATTGGACCAAGAACAGGCTTACGTGAATTCACCATGGGATCCCCAAGTGACGAACGGACAGAAAAGAAATGCAGTGTTTTCGTTGTCTAATAGCTAACTCCCCGATAAAAGTGGGGATGCCACCACGACACGCGAAATTCTATGGTAGTTGGAGGCCATTCACTGTCAACAAAACGAACAGGGAGTACGATGCACTTAAATTTACCAAAGTTCCGTTTATCCCGAGTTTTTGGCAATATCGACACAACCTGACCAATTTCCTATTTTGTTGGTTGGTTGCTATTTTTGGCAATACCAGGGAAACTCAAGGCAATCTTGGTAACATGCAATATTCTAACCGAACTTGTAGTTCTGTTGAGATTGGCAAAAAATCCTCCTAATTTTCGGTTGATTTGTGGCAACCCCCTCTACCCAAGCGAACAGCAACGCGAATTTGGATCTACTCCACCGCCGGGACCGTAGCCTTTTTGTTTTCGAGCAAAAATCATGGTCTGATTTCCGTGCTTGGATTGCTAGCTGCCTCGTACACACCACCCTATTGGTTGTAATTGCCCTCTTATGGCGTCCGCAAACGCACGGCACTTCGGGTGAATTGGATCGCCCCGTCGGTATCGCGCATCAAACGAATGCGGGTGACGAATATTTGCTCGAAGGCGGATCGAGCGGTGCATCAGGCTCCAGCGCGGCGACCCCGCAATTGGTTTCGCTAGCTTTCGACAACTCATCCGGTCCACCACTTTCCATGGACAACATTCTTTCTGAGCTAATGGGAAACCAAACGGGTGCAAATGAAAACAACGTAGGTCAAGATGGCTCCGCTGACGCGGGACTTACGGGCGGTGGTGGGTCGAGTATTAGTGCGACAGGACGTGGCCCCGGCACAGGTAAGAAAACGAAAACGACTTTTTTTGGAGTTGAGGGATCTGGTTCTTCGTTTGTTTATGTTGTCGATCGGTCGGATTCCATGAATGCCTACGAAGCAGCCCCATTGCGAAACGCAAAACGAGAATTGCTCAAAAGCCTGGAATCGCTCAACGAGTACAACCAGTTTCAAATCGTCTTTTACAACGACTCGCTTTCTCCTCTGTCGGGCAAGATGATTTTTGCGACGGATACCAACAAACGTCGAGCGACTGGCTTTGTACGTGGAATGCCAGGCGATGGTGGTACGTCCCATCTTCCCGCCTTGAAACAGGCATTGGCAATGGCTCCCGAAGTTCTCTTTTTCTTAACAGATGCCGACGATCCTCGCTTAACATTGCCGCAATTGGACGACATCCAACGACGTGCTGAGCTCACAAGGACGACGATTCATACGATACAATTCAACGTGGGACCAGCAACCAACGACGGCAGTTGGATTCGGAATTTGGCGGTAATGAATCGTGGCACCTACAATTACGTCGACGTTACTTCCATCAATAGAATTCCAGGCGAATAGGCATGCAAAACGTTTTTGAGTTGACTCACCCGCTAGCAGCCCATCACCTTTCGATTTTGCGTGATATACGAACAACTCCAGCCCAATTTCGGACGCAAATTCATTTGTTGGCCATGCTTTTAGCCGTGCGAGCAACAGACGACTTGGGGATGGAACCGCACGTTGTGCAAACCCCGCTCACTCAGATGCATGGTAGTCGCATGGCTCAAAGGATTGGAATCGTACCCATTCTGCGAGCTGGTCTGGGGCTGGTTGAGCCAGTCTTGCAGTTGATTCCAGAAGCCGCAGTTTGGCATTTGGGGATGTACCGCGACGAAGCGACTGCTCAACCTGTCGAGTACTACTGCAAGCTGCCTGTGGGCAATGCCGTGGATGTTGGCTTGGTTTTAGACCCGATGCTCGCGACAGGCGGCTCGATTCGCGCCGCTGTCCTAGCATTGAAGCGTTGGGGTGTGCGGGATATTCGCGTTCTTAGCGTCCTGGCCGCCAAACAAGGTGTCGAGCAATTTCATCAAGAGTTCCCCGAGGTCAAGGTTTTTGTAGCTGGGATTGATCCCGAGCTGAATGATCACAAGTTTATTGTGCCGGGACTTGGCGATGCCGGCGACCGCATGTTCAACACCCAACGGGATTAGTGCACGGTAGCAGAATCAGCTTTGTTTACGCGATGCTATTCCCAGGAAAATTTGTTACATTAACAAGTCGCGTTTCCATTTCGGAAAGCGTCGCTGTGGACAAATTGAACAGGAATGATGATTTATGCGTTGGGAAGGCCGGGAACAGTCAACAAACGTTGAGGATCGACGCGGAATGGCGATGGCCGCTGGGGGCCTCATCGGTGGGGGTGGAATCGGCACAATCGTGCTCATGTTGATCATGATGTTCCTCGGAGCTAATCCGCAGCAGTTGATGGAACAGGTAGGACAACAGCAGGAGCAAGACGCTACACGTGTCCGATTGGCTCCTGAGAATGACCCCGATGCTCCGCTGGTGGAGTTTGTTTCGGTCGTCATGAAGGACACGGAAGATGTTTGGGCAAAGCTCTTCCGCGAACAACTCGGTTCTCGCTACCAAGAACCAAAGCTTGTCCTATTCAAAGGTGAAGTGCGATCCGCCTGCGGTCAAGCAACAGCGGCGGTAGGACCATTTTACTGCCCCGGTGATAGCAACGTCTATTTGGATTTTGACTTCTTCCGCGAGTTGAAGAAGCGTTTTCAAGCTCCTGGTGACTTTGCCATGGCTTACGTTATCGCTCATGAAGTCGGCCATCACGTTCAAAATCAATTGGGGCTTTCTGCAAAAATCCAAGGAATGCAGAATCGTGCCGGAGAAGTGGAACGCAATCAATTGAGTGTTCGACTGGAATTGCAAGCCGACTTCCTCGCGGGTGTATGGGCAAAACATGCACAGGAAACAAAACAAATTCTTGAAGCTGGCGATATCGGGGAAGCCATGAATGCTGCAACCCAAATCGGAGACGACAAGATCACCGGTGGACGCGTACGAAAAGAGAAGTTCACGCACGGAACGTCTCAACAACGCAAGAAATGGTACGCTGCAGGATTGGCTTCCGGCGACTTGCAAGGCATGATGAAACCGTTCGAAGTAGAATTCGACGCACTCTAAAATCGTCTCTGTAACTAGAAAGTCTCAACCTTCGTATGGCTAATCGGATTCCTGTCGTTATCAGCCAGCACGAACGCCGTGCTGGCTCCATCGCGGACTACGAGGAACAACTGATTACTCGCATCGTGATGGAAAGCGGACTGGATGCGACTCTGGTTGCAAATTTGAAGTCGATTGAATTAGACACCACCGATCACCTTTGCATCGAAGGTCTTAAAGGGGACTTTGCGCTCGCAACATGGGAATCAGCCCCCTACGTTTGCAGTCATCTGCATCGATTGGGCATTCCTTTGTTGGAGATCATTCCCGTTGACGGCAGCCTTAAAACGCAAAGCGGAGATGCTAAAGCGCAGCCACCCAAAAAAATCTTCATGATCGCCCTCGCAACCAACAACAGTATCGATTCGACGATCAAATCACTCAAGGATTTGCTTATGTCGCGGTCCACTCCGGTTTTTTCGATCGGAGACCCGACCGCTAGAAACAAGCGAAATGCTGCGGATATTCCACCAAACGTAGATTTCAAGCAACTGCCCACGGCTTTGACAAACATTTTGCCAAATTCGAGTCGAGTCGACGCACCGAGGCAAATCGTTTCTGCGCTTCCGACCGTGGACGGGAATTTTCCGAATATCGATCAGTTGATGGACGAGCTGGATCGTTTCGAACTCTAGCAGTTCATCGATCCTTTAGGTGAGGTAAGATCCTTCTTCAAAACATTTCAATCCGAAAAAACCGATACAGGAGTATGCAATAGTGACTTCACTTGCCCGACGGATTCGTTCACGATTCGCGATTGCGATCATCTCGCTGGCTAGCATGGTGGCCAGCCATTCGGACGCTTGCGTGATCGCAAAAGATCCTGCTGATGTTGCTTCGCTTAAGATGGCGCCGATCGATGCTGATTTCTACAGTGCGTCCTTTCGACTGGGAGAACAATGGGATCGATTCGTATCTGGCCCAGTTGTCAAAGAGTTTTTTGAATCCTCGGGCGTTGAGAATACGATGGACCAATTTCGGTCTGAGTGGCTGGAGCGGGATGGCGTCGGAATGACTGCGAGAACCATTTTTGAAAACCCAAACACCAAGGAGGCGTTGGCTTTTATCCAAGACCTTCTGTCGACAGAAGTCTTTTTTGTCGGCGACAAGAACGTTTCGAAATGGTACGAAGCCCAAGGGAACTTAAGCGACGAAATGCGGTCTCAATCGCTTTCGACCAAGGAAACGGAAGAGGAACGAGCACTGGCGGTCTTTGCGAAGTACTTAGAAAAAATGGATAGCCTTACAATACCAACTCTTGTGATTGGGGCGCGTTGCCAAGATCAGGATTTGGCGCTCGGTAAACTGGACCAACTGGAAGGTGTTTTGCAGCTTGGCCGTGGCGTGGTACCCAACCTCGATTTGGTCCTGAAGAACTTAGATCGCGTTGACGATGCACGCGGAAATAGACTACAGTTGCGATTGGACGGCAACCAGATTCCTTGGGATTCCATTCCCACCAACGAATCCTTTGACGAGGAAGCAAAAGACAATGTGCAGGAAGTCGTGGAAAAGAAAAGCATCACGATTACGATTGGGTTGCTAGACGGCTTCTTTGTCCTCGGAATCAGCCCATCTGGCAACGCGATTCTGGAATTGGGAAAGGGGAAATCGATTCTCGAACATCCCGAAATGCAACCCGTTCGAGACGCTTCTTCCCGACCGTTGATATCCGTTAGCTATACTTCCGA
>JBBRJI010000480.1:0-5116 GCA_038219625.1 Pirellulales bacterium
GTAAACGGTAGGCCCGAGACTAAGGAAGGCTCTTTCGCTCGATCGATTGCGGGGCAAAGCGTATCCAAAATCAACGTGCTCTTACCCGATCCGCTCGGCCCCATCATGACCGTCAGGCATTTCAACGGAATTCGGAGCTCCTTGACGTGTAGGTTGCGACCGGTCGCATCTCGGATCCCTATCCAATCCGGCCCGATGGGCCTTGGACTGCGTTTGAAGGTCCGCTTACCGCTTAAGTACTCACCGGTTGCGCAAGGACTACGCAGCAACTCTAAAGGGGTTCCTTGAAAGGTAACACAGCCGCCCAGGTCACCCGCTTGCGGTCCGATTTCTACGATCTGATCCGCGATTCGCATGAGATGCGGCTCATGCTCTACCAAGATCACCGTGTTGCCTCGATCCCGAAGCCGCATAATGGCCGTAGCCATGCGTTCGGTATCCTGAGCGTGCAAGCCCACGGTCGGTTCATCAAAGACGTACAGCATGTCAACCAAGCTGGAACCCAAGAGCGTTGTCATCATGACCCGCTGCGATTCTCCACCGCTTAACGTGTGCAACGGCCTTGCCAAACTTAGGTAACCCAATCCGACAGATTTCAAATAGTCCAATCTGGCCAGAACCTGACGCTGAGGCTCGGTCGCTATGTAAACTGAGCGTTTTTCTGCTGCAAGCGTCCATGGAACGTTCTCTGCTTTGGACACGCTCCTTTCGTCGGAAAGCACTTGGCTCAGATCGTCGATCGTCAGTTCGCACAGTTGCGAGAAGCTCTTGTCGCAAAGTTTGTAGGCCAACGCCCCTAGGTTGAGTCGCTGGCCAGAGCATTGCGAACAAAGAGAATAAGTACGCCATCGAGCCAGGAAGGCTCGTACGTGCATCTTGTACTTCTTGCGTTCCAGCCAAGTAAAAAAACCGTTTAGACCACCAAATTTCCGCTCAGGCACCCCTTCCTGGATTAGTCGCCATTGCTTCGGCTTCAGTTTTGAGACCGGCACGTCGAAGGGAATTCCGTACTCCGTTCCCAATTCACGCAGTTCTTGCAATTCGTGCTCATACGCTGGCGTTCGCCAGGCTGCTATGGCTCCTTCACCTAAACTGAGGGTCTTATCCGGAACGACTTTGTCCATGTCGATTGCAACAACTTCTCCAAACCCTTCGCAAGTCGCACAAGCCCCAATCGGACTGTTGAAACTAAACAGACGGGGCTCACTGACAGGGTAGTCGATCTTGCAGTGCTCACAGCGGAGCGACGTTGAAAACCGATGCACAGAGTACACCACTCCATCGACGCTGAGCTTTTCGACGGAAACAGGTCCATCGGCCAAATTCAAGTCTCCCGTTGAATTCACTAGGACGATTGCGCAGCCACTTCCCGAATCGCTGCTATGATCGAAAGCGGTTGCCAACGAGGGCGTTAGTCGGTCAACATCCTGACCGCGCCCAATCTTCAATCGATCTACGACGACGAACGCTACACCTCTCGCCTTAAAGTGACTCGCGACCTTTTGTCGATCCTCGTCTGCTAAATGGATGACATGCCCATTGGCGATCAAGCGAACGAAACCGGAAGTCTGAAGGTCAAACAGGAGTTCCGACAATTCGTTTTTGGTTTGCCAGCCAATTTCGAAACAAAGAATCGCTCGGCTCTCCTCGAACGGAGCAAAAAAATCGATCACCGTTTTCGGGCTGTGTGAATCGACTCGCCGATTGCACTGATAGCAGTTGAGTTGGGCATTATTGGCAAATACGATTCGCAAGTATTCTAGAATTTCGCTGGCTGTACCAACCGTGCTCCGATTGTTTCGCGAACGAAGTTCGCGGGTAATCGCGATCGACGGCGGTAAATTGGTGAGTGAATCGAATGATGGTTTGTCGATGCGTTGCAAGAATTGACGCGTATACGCGGAGAAGCTCTCGATGTAGCGTCGCTGTCCTTCGGCGTACAAGGTATTCAAGGCCAGGGAAGTCTTGCCGCTGCCGCTAACTCCGCAAATAACCGTTAGTTTCCCGATCGCCAAATCGAGATCGATCCCTTTCAAATTGTGCTGCCGGGCCCCGCGCAAGCAGATGGTTCGAACAGGCTCAACCACCCGTCTGATTCCTTTCAGGTTGGTCGGGGGCTTTTCCCCTACCAATCTTGTTTTGGCGTACTAACGGCCGGCACTCGCGAATCGATCCGTTCCCCTCGGCATTGCCCGGCTCAGGCGGGCAATGCCGAGGGGAACGGGCGTTGGGACGCCCAATTGTAGTACGCCAAAACGCATCCGTCGGGGGCAAGCCCCGAACGGATGGGCTGGGCAAGCCCCGAACGGATGGGCTAACGATATTGTCTAACTCTATTGTTGTTCGGAACAAAAAAGACTCGAATATAAATCAGAAAGAACACCGAAACTGCTTCTTGTCGCACAGCCCAGGCGGAGCCTAGCAACCAGATCCATGATGGTGGAGATCGCCGTAAAGTGTCTAAAAAACAGCCAAATCTCACCCAAGATTAACGAAACGCGACCGAACTGGTAATCACGTAGGCAAATCCCAATAACGTTGCGTTTTCGTCCTTGGCCAACCCCGAGTTCAAGTCTACCAAGCCTAGACGCATCTTTGACATCCCAAATTCACTTTGCCCTGAAACGCCGCGGATAATCATTGTTACAATGCGTCTCCAGGTTGGCATCGACCATCCGCAGGTAACATTGGTTGCCCTTCCTCGCCAAGAAAGTTTCGCATGAGTAGTTCCCTTTCTCAGTCTGATTCCAATTCCTTCGAAAAAGGAAAGAACACCGATTCCGCTTCGGGCAGAGGTCACGGCCCAACCAAGATTCGCATTTACAGTCACTCTGCGCTGCTCTATTGGTGGCCTGTTTGGGTTGTTGGCTACATCATGGCCGCTTTGACTTACTATCAAGGTGAGGAACTAAAGATTGGCCAAGGGATGACGCATATCCATGCCAGCAGCAACTTGGGACTGATTTTTTTCGTGGTGCTGTTTCTTGTAATCCTTGTAACCAACTACTCGGTGCGTGGACTATCGTCCGGCATCGTAATACTTGGATTGGTGCTTACGTTCGTATTGCTTCTTTATTTTGACGTATGGGAATCCGTGTTCGGATGGTTCCTCAGCCACAAAATCTATCTGAACGTAGGTGCATACCTGTGGATATCAACAGTCATGTTCGCGATGTGGGTTATTGTGGTGTTTGGGCTGGACCGATTTAGCTATTGGGAAATCGATCCAGGGCAATTGACTCGAGACTCTCTGATGGGCTCAGGCTCCAAAAGCTACACCACTCAAGGCATGACGCTGGAAAAGCACCAGGACGACCTATTTCGGCATTGGCTGCTCGGTCTGGGTTCCGGCGACTTGCAAGTCATGACTTCGGGCGCATCACGGGAGCAAATCGACATCCCAAACGTGCTCTTTGTCGGACACAAAATTGTCGCCATGCAAAGACTGATTGCAGAAGTCCCAGAAGAGTAGTCTGCGAATAAAAGCTTGCAGGCAATAACATTGCCGCACCAGCCACCATCGACAACGTGAAGAGCGTCACTCCAGGAATGCAGAAAGCTATACTGAGATGCAATACCATCACGGACAGCGTTATAGGAATGCGCGTCCGTCGGAAACAAACGAGGATTGGGAATAGCCCTTCGACAAGCACCGTTCCCCAAGTCATCGATTTGCGAAGGATGCCGTTAAAACCCAATGTCAATTCGGACATCCAGCCTCTGGTCCACCACATGTCGCTCGCAATCGTCCAATGCAATGCGTCACCCGTTAGCCAGTCTAGGTCCTGTGCAAACTTGTAAGGCAAACTGATCGCATAAATCAACAAGAAGTTGATTTGCATCATCCGCCAACTCCATACCAAAGGTAGCTCCTCTTGTTCCCCTTGGGTGGCTGTAATTGGGTTGCGTTGTTGAAGCCAACAATCCAAACTTAATCGACGCCCCCAGGGTGCAAAACAACCGTAAAACAACAACATTCGCGTTACCAATTCCTCGCCATTGACAACATAGCTATTTCGCTGGATGAGCGAACTGGTAAAAACGAACAGGCCTATCGTTGCGATTCGAGTTTGGAATCCCAACGTGAGACAGCTGGAAAGACCAATCCCAACCCACCACCAGAACGAGATAGGAAGGATGCCATCGGTCCAATTCATGATCGATGAGAAACTCAACATCCGAGTTGCTTTTAAGTCGGATTCACCGAGCGACAGTACCCCGTCGAAGCCGTAAAATCGATCCCAACTTGGTGCCGTCACGGTGAGAATTGCCAACCAAAGGAGCCCGACGCCAATTCGGGTGATCGACAAAGGCAAAGCATCTGCGCGAGAAAACCAAAAGCGATTCCATGCGTTCATTCTCTAATCGCCAGTTCGTGATGAGCGAACCGTTTCCCGTAATTGGGACCTACGTGCACTGCGTTCATCTGAGCAGGTTCTTCTTGGTGTTTTGGTGTCACCGATCCGATTTTGAAGTCGTTCAAAAGCAGAATTTGCACTTGAGTGTCATGCAACTGTTGTTTCGAAACCGCCTCTGCGGGCGGTAATATGCGTTGTGACCCTAGATGCCATCGAACGTTAGAGATCGGCATTCCTTCATGGGTTGGGAATTGGCGGGCTAGATAGCGTGAATATGCCTCTCTCGCAATAGGATTGCGATAGATGTTGAGTTCGAACTTACGCTCCTTTAAGTCAAACAGCAGTCGCTCTGCAAGAGTCCTGGCGGACTGATTTGGCAACGGTAGGAGTACTGAAGATTCCTGATGGCCATCCGAATAGACGGCCCGAATGTCGTACCACCAGTTGAATCGACTTTGGAATCCAAACATCTGCCATCGATTGTCCAAGCCTGCATAGTGGGCGTACTGATTCCATCGCCACGCAGCAAGACGAAGTCGATACGCTTGACTAGGGGACCAATGTCGATCGATCCAGTTGGATGCCGCTTCTGACAGCTGCTCAGGTTGGTTCATCCAAGCCACGGTCAGCAGATTGATCCCGACGAAACCGCTGATGAGCCATCGCTTCCATCGCGGTTCCATTGGGTCTTTGTTTTCGAAATCCATAGTGTGCCCTGCGCATTCCTTCGGCTACAGTCCGCTGATAGGCGGTGGTGG
>JBBRJI010000481.1:0-5106 GCA_038219625.1 Pirellulales bacterium
TCGGTGGTGGAGGCGGTGGTGGTGGAGAGGGCGAAGGAAGCTTGGGTGTCATGCAATGGTTTGCTATGCCGAGCTCGCCGAGCTCGCCGACGCTAGATCTCGAAACAGCCGAACAGCACCCGAAGGACAAGGGAATGGTGCGTGTACCTGTCTACAGGTCAGCCATTGATTTAGCCATTGGTTCGGTCAGTGGTTCGATCATTGATTCGAGTGCGTTGTCAGAAAGTGTCCGTAGGAACGATTCCAAGTTAACGCAACCTTCCGAAGGCGCCATTTACGGGGAGTTCGGCGAGTACAACCGGGACTTAGACCAATTTTTTGCAGAGTTTGACGAAAATGAACTTTGGGCTTATTCAAAGCAATAAAAGAACACTACTCCAAGAAAGAACATGGAAAGTTTGTGAGTTTCTTGCCTTCAAAGAAAGCATGGGAATGGCGTAACCAATGCAAGCGGTACGCCGACGTGATGCGGGTGCATTGAAGTTGTTCCCATCTTGAATGCTTAGTCTCTGCGAAGAAAACAGATTCGCAATTCGTGCTTCGAAAGCCTTGAAAAACGCGAATTGATTCCGGCTGGACTTGATCCAGTCCTTTTCATTCCAGGCTTTGGTGGGACCTTTGGCCTTACTAGGTCCCGGGCACAGTTTCGGCAGAGTGGGCAGGTAGGCTCTCGTCATGAGTCCCCTGCCATCGCTTTGCTTCTGTTTCGTTTTTCAATCGTGTGTATAAATCGATTAGGCACTTCACCGTTTCTTCGATTCGCTCGTTAGCATTGGCTGGAGCTGTTGAGGCTTGCTGATGCAACCCGTCGTAGGCTGCGAGCAGATTGGATTCGGCGGCTTCGAGTTGATCGAGTCCCAGTTGTACTTGGCCGAGCATGGATTGGGTACTGTATGCGATCCATCTGTTGGGCTCAGCTTCCTGACGAATTGCTAGGCATTCGCGCAAGATCGGTTCCGCCTCGTTGAACGCTTTGGAACGCAAGAGCACTTGGCCAATCGTGGCGAACTGATTTGCAAGTTTCACACTGTTTTCAGGAAAAGTTTTGCGAGTGTGCACGACGACTTCTCTCAATTGCTTTTCTGCTTGGTCGGTTTTTCCTGCGCGGAGGTATGCGACTATCAATTCGACTCCCGTGAAGCTCAGTGATGGAAGATTCAACGATGCCGCGTAGGCTTCTTCAAGCAGCGGGATAGCCTCATCATAACGCTCTGCATGGCTGTAGTTGACGCCAAGATTCGCAACCGTAAGTAGCGTCTCCGGAAACGTGCGTCCATTTTTGGCTTCGGTCGCGGCTAAGACTTTCTCAAACAGCGGAATGGATAAGTCCAACTGTTTATTCTTGAAAAAGCCGAACGCAAGGTTTCCCATTGTGGTTAGCGTTGTCCTGTGATCGGCACCGTGAATCTCGGTCGAAAGTTCAAGGCATCGTTTTGTTAAATCCTGAGCCTCAGTGTTCCTGTTCAACGAGCGGTAACATGCGGCTAGGTTCACCATGCTTGCAAGAATGTTCGGGTGCTTCGGTTCAAAGGCCTTCTTTCTCAACCCGAGAGTTTTTTCGAAATATGGCAGCGCTTTTTCATGATCGCCTGCGGCGCGATACGCCATCGCAAGGCTGGACATGGCGTTCGCAGCGTTTGGATGCTCGGGGCCAAAAGTCTTCTGCACCATCTCGTAGGCTTGCTCGGACATTTGGATAGCCAGGTCTGTTTTGCCAGAATCGCGATAACAGGCGGCAAGGTTTGCTACGGCGAAGATGACCTTTGGATGTTCCTCTCCGTAATTCGCCTTCGTCCAAGAAAGGTCCTGCTCCATCAGCGGCAGCGCCTTTTCAAACTTACCAGCCTCTCGATAAAATGTGGCCAATAGCGCTAAAGAAGTATTGGTATCAGGATTCTCTAAACCTAAAGTACTTTTTTGCAGTGCCAGGGTCTGCTCTAGCAATGTCAACGCCTTGCTTCGCTGATCTAGGTCTCTGTAGGCCAACGTCAAATCGTACATGTTCGTAAGTGTGTCATGCGCTTCCGGTCCTAGCACAGACTTTCTAAGCTTGAGCGTTCGTTCAAAAATCTCTGCGGCCTTCTCCGGTTCCCCAAGCTTGCGAAGATTCAACGCTTGCAAAGACATGCTATTGAGAGTCTCGACGTTTTCGACTCCCGACAGAACCGTCTTTCTTTTTAAACTGTCTTCGATCAACGGGCGAGCGAGATCGTACTTGCCGTTCCAGTGCAAAGCTTTAGCTAATCCGTCTTGAGCATTCAACGTGCTGAGATTGTCAGGCCCGAAGACCTGTAAGTAGAGTTCGTGGGAGCGTTGAAACGCGTCGATGGCTTTGGAATATTCTCCTTGAAGGTAAAAACTCCTACCTATCATCCACCGCAGCCTTGCATCGGCGCGTGGATCTAAATCAGATCGTCCATCCAGTTTCACAGACGCTCGGTCGAGCAAATCTTGCAAGGTGCTATCTTTTGTTAGCCCGGAGTCTTGGGCGTCGAAGTCTAGGCGTCCTTCTAGAGTCGTGAGTGCCAAAAAGTCCCTAACAACAAAGTCTGCGATCGCCTCCGCATAGGCCCGTTCTCGAGATTCATTCTGCAGCGCTTTCTCCTTTTCGCGAGCTTCGGTTTTGGCTAACGCATATTGCTTTTTGGCTTCCAGCAGCCCCCAAGCAGTGCCGATCATTCCGGACAACAAAACGAGCACCAAAAGGCTTCCGGCGATGACATATCTCTTGTATCTTGTTGCGATTTTTTTCAATCGATACTTTGCGCTTGGCGGCTGCGCCTCTACGATCTCACCCGCTAGGTAGCGATCGACGTCACGGGCCAATGCATTGGCGGTTTTGTAGCGTTGATTTCTATCCCGAGCAAGTGCTTTGAGAACGATCCAGTCGAGTTCACTCCGCAACAAGTACGTCAACCTCTGAGGTTCTGTGCTTCGGTCGGCAGCAATCTTCGGCAGTTCTTTCGCTTCACTAAGTTTGGAACTCGGTCGCGGCGAATCCGCATCACGAACAAGTTGCAGCAGCTCTGCAACTTTACCCCCCTGCGAGCTCCGAAGTTCGTGTGGCGGCGAACCAACTAGCAACTCAAAAAGTATCACGCCCAGAGAGTAGACATCGGTACGAGTGTCAATGTCCGTCGTGGTTGGATCCGCTTGCTCTGGTGACATGTAGGCTGGCGTACCGACAATGAAAGCAGTGGCAGCGGTACTTTGATCGCTAAGATTCTGCTCCATGGCTTTGGCCACGCCAAAGTCGATGACCTTCGGATGCGGGCGACCATCTAGAGTCGCCACCAAGAGATTGGCAGGCTTCAAATCGCGATGAATGATACCCTTCATGTGCGCATGCTGAACCGCTTCCGTTACTTGCACAAAGAGCTTCAATCGCTCGCGAACACTTAGTCGTTCGTTGTCGCAGTACTCGGTAATGGGCAATCCACGCACCAACTCCATCGCAAAGTAGGGCTGGCCATGCAGCCCGGTACCGCCATCGTAAACCTTTGCGATACTCGGATGATCCATGATCGCCAGGGCTTGCCGCTCGGCATCGAATCGTCGTAGCACGGATTGCGAATCCATTCCGCCCTTGATCAACTTCAGTGCGACTTGCCGTCGCATCGGCTGGCTTTGCTCTGCGAGATAAACCGATCCCATCCCTCCTTCGCCAATCAACTCGACGATAGTGTACCGATTCGCTACCAGAGTGCCGGCGGGCAATGGAACGGAGCTTGACTGTTTGGACGCACACCCGCTTTCTCGCTTCGCCTGAACTGCTTCGTCGTACAGTCGGCGGACTTCTAACTCTTCCTTTGGGAATCGTTTCAGATAGTCTTCCATCGGTGGCAGTGTTGCTCGGCTAGCACGCCACTGCATTTTGATGGCCAGAAGTTCGCGGAGTAGTGGCTGTCGCAGTGCGGACGGCGCGGCATCGAGCAATTCTTCGATCCGATACGGCGAATCACTTTGTAGTGCCGATTCAAATTTTTCACTCGCCGCATGAATAATGTCCAACTGCTCGTCTGAGTACGCTGCGTAGTTATTGGGATTACTCACTCGATGGCTCCATGCGTAATAAATGCCGACGAATAATTTCTAGCCGCCGCTGAACTGTTCGACGAGAGCAGTTTAGTCGGTCGGCGATTTCTGTATCGGTGCAGCCTTCCATTCGAAGTGCTACGACTTGTTCAAGTCCCAGGTCGCCCATTGCCTGGAAAAGGGCTTCACAGGTCTCAATAAAATCGGCGGCAAATTCGGGCGTCGGTTCCCTTGATGGAACATTTTCGACTACTAAAGCTGAGATCGTACCTTCTGAGTCTCTAAAAATGTAGTCGGTAAAATTCCGATTGATGTCGCGTCGATCCTGGCGGTCGTAGCGATGCCGAAAAGCCACTTTTCTGGAAGTGATCACGAGAATCAGTTTCCACAGGCAATCACGATCATGAAGATCGGGGAACCGACCAGATGATATGCCCGAGCAGATACTTTGGAATGCGCTCAGTGCCGCGTCCTCTTCATCGTAGACACGGCGCGATTTTTGGCTCAACTTCTTGCGGGCCACACCCTGAATGCGACTGACGAAATGATTCCATAACTTGTCCGCTGCGAGTTGGTCAGAATTTCTTAGCTCTTCCAGCCAAAGTGTAACGGGATCTTCGCTCAAATTTTATCTCATGCAACGTAATGGAGAGGGAGTTTCGCTCATGATGAGACGCAACTAAGTTTGTAGTTTGCGACCATTGTCCCGAACGAATCGACGGACGGGACATTGGTCCTATCCTACGATACTTTTCATTCTGCCTGTTGCGTAAGTTGACGAAAGTGGACGGTTGGGCGCATGGATTTTGGGAAATCTATGCCTCAATTCTATTTCCGCCCAAGCAGGCGGCTGCCGCAATCCGACGGCCAACTCGCGAAACTACTTTGCTTCAGTTCGGGTGGCGAGCCTTGCAGGACGGATACATGTCAGATCCGAAACGACTACCACCCCCCCCCCCCCCCCCCCCCCGCGTTTGTGTGTATTTAGGAGGACACCAAACCCGGAGCGGAGGTATAAAAATAAAAAAAAAAAAAAAATATTTTTAACACACCACACACAAAACAAAAAAA
>JBBRJI010000482.1:0-5101 GCA_038219625.1 Pirellulales bacterium
TAAATCCCACCTCGCATTTGAACGACGGACAATGGTTTGGCACCGATTTCATGATCGGAGTAGCTTCGCAATCGGTCAGCGACTGTTTTCAAAATTCCGCTAGTCGCGTTTTCCAAACGAGACTGTAGGTTAGTCGCTCGGTAATATGCATCGCTGACAACGGTTCGTCGATCAACGACGAGAAACGTTCGCATCGCAGCGGAACGAGATGAAGGTTGTTCGCTAGCTTGGTAGGCCAACGCGAATACGGCAATGTCGATCGCGGATGTTTTGCCCGCACCGGTCGGCAAATAAATGAACTCCGGCCAGTTGCCTTCACAGGCCGCGCCGGCCAGTTCGATTTGCCAGTTCATCGGCGGATACAGATAAAGTTCCTGAAAGTAATCACGAAAGTCGGAAGCATGAAGTTTGCTCAAGGTTTTCTTCACTGGAGGTTCTTTCTGGTTTTACTTCAAACCACGACGTTGGCGACATCGGATAAGATTGGGGCGACAAAAACCATACCCGACAAAACGGCCCGCACCCAAAATGACTGGACCGATGACGGGGACATCGAATTCAATTCTGGCGTGAACTTGATATCGAGTCGGTTTGCCTTCACGCGCGACCATCGAGGGAAACCCACTCCCTTTCGGCCCGGCCTTGGGGACACCGGCAACAAAGGCATTGTGATGGACATGAACGGCGAACGGTTCTGGAAGCCCGATGTTCTTGCAGCTCGATGCAATGATTTGCTCGACTTCTGCATTCCACGCCGCGCGTTCTTGTTGTCGATCTTTTTTCGGAAAGCGATCCAACACAATTGGCGTAACAGTTTCCCACACCGTGGAAGGCGCAGTCCAAGTCTTCGGGTCAAGCGTGCGCGGCGCTGAAAGCCGTTGCTCTCGGATTAAACTAATGTCGCAATGCGCAGTAGTGTCGGTCAACCGTCGAAATTCGTTCAGCGTCAAAGTCAACAGCCATTCGTTATCATCCGAACGCTCAAATAGACCACGCAAAGCGATCGCTTGCTCTCGTTCGGAAATATGGCGAGGCATGACTAAAGCGATGCCCAACAAATGCCCGTCGGCGTGTCGATGATCGACAAACGGCAACGGTACGATCGCCATGTGGGGTCGCGCTGACGGCGCCCTGTTCGCTGAGTGTCCACCCAGCCATTCAGGACTGGTTCGATCAGGAAACGAATCGTGAATTTTCTTTCGGACGGCTCCGGCCAATTGGAGCGTCGACTCCAGACCGATCTTTGGAGCTTCAAACATCGACAACATCATCATGTTCGAACTGAAACAAGATTCAGCGGGTGGATTGGTTTTCATCCCGGTTTGAACATAGTCGATCACAAGCGCGGATTGGGGGCGTTGTGATAGAGGCATTCCGCCAGGAAAACGCTCGGCCATTCGTTCCTTCAGTTTGTTTTTTTGCTTTCCCGCCGCATTGCCGATCTCGACTTCCAAACTGGCATACTCTTCGATTGCCGAGAGGTTGTAACTTTGCTCAAGCCCCTTCAACGTGCCATCAGAAAACACACGCAGTCGTGCGGCGTTGGAACTTGCCCCAGTTGCTGGCGACCATTGCAGCAATACGTCACCGTCATATGCATCCGCTGGAAGTTCAAAGTTCTGGTCGATCCAAACCTGTGTCAATGAACTGGAATGTCCAATCCGAGAGACTTCTGCTGCGATCGAATCGAGACTCTTGGCAATCGTTGCATCAATCTCACCATCAAACACAAAATGCAAAACATCGCGTTCTGGAATCGACGTGGGAAAGAACCGTTCCTTGCGTCCTCTGAACTGAGGCAGCAATTGATCCGTTTTTGTCGAATCGTTGACTGGAACAAAAACCGAAATCGGCGTGCGAGTCGATGCGGCGGAGGCCAAGATTCTCGGTGCCGTTTGTTGCTCTAGCCACTCCAACGCGCAACCGTGATGGCTTCTGGTCTGGGAATCAGAATGCGCTTCAGCGGTTTCGAAATGCGCTGCGGCCAAAGCCATAAAAACACGAGCCGGATGAGGCGGCCATTCCGTTTCATCCCATTGCCCGGTATCCGTCGCAACACAAACTCCACGCAAGAATTTCACGTTGATCGACCACATCACTCGGCCTCCGAAGATTCCGTCTGGGCCGCGATTTCTTGACTACGTTGCAACAACTCGATGAGCGATTTGCTGGGCTGCAAGACAATGGGTTGGTTTCGATAGGGCAGGCCAGCCTTCTGAGCGGCGGCCACTGCTTCTTCGTAGAGTTTGATCGCAGAGTCTGCGTCGATCGTGATTTTTTTCACTGCGGTTCCCGGCTTTCCAAGCAGTTCCCATTGAGGAGCTTCAGTCGGCCAAAGGATACAGCGACTGCGAAGATCCAATCCCGCTTCCGAAGCAAGTGCAGTGGCCGCCAACGCTAATGCAACAAGTACGGTTCTTGCGGCTTCGTCATATTCCGGTTTGAACGTACTTTCAACCGGAAACCGGAGACGACGAAACGCAGGCATCGAAATTACGGTCAACTGTTCCGCATGACTGATTGTGACGCCACCCGCATTTTCATCAATTGTCGGGGGAATGTTACCATGGTTTTTCTCGCTGGGAGAAACGGTTTTCTTTTCATTCTCTTTGGCGACTCGCCATGAGCCATCTTTTTCGATGAAAATCTGAGCTGCCGCGCGAATCTCCAAAGGATCAATTCGGCTGCCCGTTTTGACTCCAAAGGCCGCGTTGAATCCGATAATCTCGGAGACCAAGGCACGAGCGAATTTGGCGCCCAAACCGCCTTTGGGTCCGGTCGAATCCCAGACACCAAAAATCAATGCGGTTGGGCAAAGCTCGAACAATGGCGTTGCATTTTGATTGCTCACCGCGTCGATTTGCTTACCAACATCCGACTTTCGCCACGCAACGCCGTCGAGATTTGAGTCTCGCAAAATCGCGTCTGCGATTCGGTGGGGAGCTTGAAGACTAGTCACCTTGCCAATCGGGTCTATCAATTCAATCTTTGAAAAATCGACTTCAATTACCGGCAACTTGATCCGGCCAGAATCAAACGCCGCCTGCAGCGCTTCCTCCATTCTGTTGGCCTGAGACTGCACTGAGTCCAGCAGCACACACGGAACTCGGTCGGGAGCATCCTTTCCGGGAACTGTAACCAGTCGTTCTTCTTTAGCGTACTTGGCACCGAGATAAGTCGGCGGGAAGACTTTATCGCCTTCCCCGCCAGCAGGTTGAATCGTCATCCGGCAGCGCATTGCCGCTCCACTGCGTACCGCGTCTAGTAAGTCATTCAGTTTCATGGGTTACGCTCCGATTGAAAAAAGGTTTGGAAGTTAATCGAGTTAGCAAACGGCTTCTATACAAGCAAACGTAATCTAGCAAACCTCGCGACACTTTTCGGAAACGTCGTGAGAAGTTTCGTAGTACCATTAAGCGGCCAAATTCGTAGTAGACGAGGCGACGAATCCCGCTCTGTTAACCCGTCTACCCGCCACTGCCTCTGCCATAAATTGGGAACGATCTATCGCGGTTTCCGATTTCTGCCGCCAAAGTTTCGCTGGGTTCTGGGCAGACCTCCTTTGTCTTCACCGAGTTTCCGTAGCCCAATGAGCCGCTTCAAAACCCCGTATTCGGTCGCCTCCCCTTCAACGTTGGCAACAACTTGACTTGCGAACGCCCTTGCCTCATCGGGGCGGCAAAGCAAATCGTCAACGGTTCTTTCTAAAACGGCAAATTCTTTGCGAATCAAGGCATCGATTTCAATCTTTGTGAGCATTAAAGCTTCTCCATCCCCAGAGTTTGACAAAATGGGACGCAAAGCCGATGATTGAATCTGGGGGAAGTCGCCATGGCTTTGCTCTATAAATGAAGCCGAACACTCCGAGCCTCGAAACTTTGGGATGTTCGGTTTCTTTTTGCAATGATCTGCAACTAAACTCGATTCGTCAAGGCTTTTTATTTGTTTTTGATAAATAGATGGTTCGCTTTCAACTTCTATTTACCAATGTACTATCAAGCATTAAGTTGATTTCGTTTGGTCCGTCGCGGTTAGAATCGACTTTGCACATAAGCTGGCGTAATCGCCCGCCCTCATTAAAGTATTGTGCATTGCTGCATCGAAGTCGTTTCGACTGCTTTTCCAAGGCGTGCCAACTCGGCACGCCTTGGCCTCATTGATCTGGATTTATCGTTTTTGGCGAGACCTCGACGGCCAAGTTCATCGCTTGTGTTTTCGAGTATCTCAACGAGCAGTTGCGAGTGAATGGGGCACGCGAGGAGGTGACTAGGCAAGAGGAGATTTTCACCGAGGGGCGTTTGCGTAAGCGGGCTTTGACGCTGGCAGGTGATCCTGATCTGCTCACCCAGCCAAGTCCGCAAACTTGATTCTTAGGCGAGTAGTTGCCATAATGGCTATATGGAAATTCAAGGTGTTGTACAAAACGGTGTAGTTGTATTCGCTGGCCAAGTTCCTTTTCCGGAAGGGACGAAGGTGTCGGTGGCGGTTTGCGACAACTCAGTGAATCGAGACGCACCGGAACGAAAGAGAGTTGAGTTTCCAATCTTTTACTCGGACGCACCGGGAACGATCGACCTAACCAACGAGCGAATCGCCGAAATATTGGATGATGAAGACATTGAATCGGTAAAGCGCAGTTGGAATGTACCTTCCTGATATCAATTTTTGGTTGGCGCTCGCCTTCCCTTCGCACCTTCATCACGCACCGGCAAACGCTTGGATGCAGGCAGTTACTGACAAGAATTGCTGCTGCATTTGCCGTGTTACCCAGATGGGATTCTTGCGTTTGGCGACGAAT
Source organism: Pirellulales bacterium (assembly GCA_038219625.1). GTDB lineage: Bacteria > Planctomycetota > Planctomycetia > Pirellulales > Pirellulaceae > JBKCUI01. The sequence continues at coordinate 4,799 of JBBRJI010000482.1, forward strand.
CCAAAAGTACTTGGGAGACATGCCGTCTCGATGGTTGCTGCGTGGCGAGGTTTCGACGTAATGCTGTCCGACGAACGCGTTGTGTTCATCGGAGAGCCAGACAGTATGGAAGTAGCATGGCGCGACTTTACGCAACGTCAAAGTTTTTCGACCAACGTCTGGAGTGATGCCTACTTGGCAGCCTTTGCCAAAGCCGCCGACTTCGAGATGATCACGTTCGACAAGGGATTTAGTCAGTACAAGTATCTGAAACACACGATATTGTCGTGAACTCAATGTCGACTCGATCATTCTTCACCTCCA
>JBBRJI010000483.1:0-5085 GCA_038219625.1 Pirellulales bacterium
TCATCCTCAATGGTCGGCCGTTGCAATCGCTCCAAGCCCATGAGTACTTTCAACGAAAAAAAGAATTCTGGCCGCACGTCACTGGGGCGTTGGATCGATTGCGCGAGCAGTACGAGCTGGTGGTCATCGAAGGGGCCGGAAGCCCTGCCGAACTCAACTTGTCGTCGGTCGAGATCGTTAATATGGCGGTGGCGCGTTATGCAAACTCGCCGGTGATCTTGGTCGGTGATATCGAACGAGGGGGCGTCTTCGCACAACTGCTTGGGACCCTTTGGCTCTTGCCGCCCGAGGAGCGTGCTTTGATCAAGGGCCTAGTGGTTAACAAGTTTCGTGGCGACTTGAGACTGTTCGATCGCGGCGTTGCTATTCTTGAGGACCGCGGAGCTGTTCCCGTGCTAGGCGTTTTGCCCTGGCTTGATGCTTTGGAACTCCCCGAAGAAGATGCCGTTGCCCTGACGGATGGCATTTCAAACATCGATCTAGGCGCCGATGCTTCCGATCCACGACTCGATATTGCGGTGATTCACTTTCCGCACATATCCAACTTCGATGACTTTGATCCAATTGCGCACGTGGACTCAGTCAGGCTTCGTTATGTAAAAACGCTGCAACAACTTGGACGCCCCGATGTGATCATTTTGCCAGGAACCAAGAATACGCTCAGCGATCTGAATTGGTTGCGAATGACGGGCCTATCGGAACGGGTTCTTGAATTGCAGGCGCAAGGCGCCGGGATCATCGGAATTTGCGGCGGATACCAAATGCTTGGCCGGCAATTAAGCAATCCGAATCGCGTCGAAAGCAATTGGCATTCCGCCACCGGACTCGGCCTGCTCGATGTCGAGACCATCTTTCAAACGGAAAAGCAGACTTGCCAGATCAAAGCCGAAATCCTTGACGATGCCATGGCACCGGGTACGCTGGGCGAATCGATCAACGGCTATGAAATCCATGTCGGACACACGACTTCTTCATCGTCATGGCTTCGTATGGAAAATGCAACCGATGAATCGGACCCTTCGAAAACCAATCCACCCAGACTCGATGGAGCTAGGTCCGACGATGGCCGCGTGTGGGGATGTTACCTGCATGGGCTTTTTCACAACGATCTGTTCCGATCGGCGTGGCTCCGTTCTCTGGGTGTTGTTACCTCGGAGTCGCGATCACCAAACGCAAACGAATCGATCTTGCGCTCGCTGGATCGACTGGCGGATGCGTTCGAAACGCATATCGATATGAACCAACTCGAAAAAATCATTTGGAGCCAGGAGCTCGCAACCACCCATGTCGGATGAAATCAATCAAAAACACAAAGAGCGAATGGTCCGGATCAACGAAGTCAAGGATCGACAGCTCGCCGAAGCCACGGAAGAGAAAGGGCTCATCATCGTCCATACCGGGGCAGGCAAAGGGAAGTCAACCGCAGCATTCGGCATGGCCATTCGATCGCTTGGGCAAGGAATGAAGGTAGCCATTGTGCAATTTATCAAGGGTGCCATCCCGACCGGCGAAGGAGCCTTCATCGAAAAAATTTCTAAGTTGGGCATGCCCATCGAGATGCACACACTCGGCGAAGGTTTTACTTGGAAGACTCAGGATCGCGATCGCGACATCGCCACGGCCCAAAAGGGATGGCAAAAAGCAGTCGAGTTAATGCGAGATCCTTCGATCGATTTGGTGATCTTGGACGAACTGAATATTGCAACGAAGTACGAGTATATTTCGACCGCCACCGTGGTCGAGGAATTGTTGCAAAAGAGACCAATGTTGCACGTGGTGATCACCGGCCGCAACGCCAGCCCTGAGTTGATTGAGATCGCGGATCTCGTTTCGGAAATGAAAGTCATTAAACATCCCTACTCTCGCGGGATCAAACCGCAGCGGGGAGTCGAATTCTAACCTTCCATGTCGAATTCCAAACTCAAAGGCACACTTACATTAATCTTGGGCGGAGTGCGAAGCGGCAAGAGCCGGTTCGGACAAGAGCTTGCGCATCGGTTGGGCAATGACGATGTTCTGTTCGTTGCCACGGCGGAATCACGCGACGAAGAAATGGCTCGCCGGATCGACAAGCATCGGCAATCACGGCCAGACACGTGGCAGACGCTCGAACAACCACTGAGGACGGGCAAGACAATCAATGTCCTCGAGTTGTTGCCAAAGGTTGTTTTGGTCGATTGCTTAACGTTGCTTATTAGCAATGTACTGTTGGAAAACAAGTCGGATCTCGATGCGCCGGAGGGGATTGCTGCGATCGAAAGACGGATGCATGCCGAGGTCGAAGATCTCATTGCAGCAGCCAAGCAACACGGGATCCATTTGATCGTGGTGTCAGGCGAAGTGGGCATGGGCTTGGTTCCAGAAAACGCGTTGGGTCGATTGTTTCGCGACTTGCTCGGCTGGTCCAACCAACAGCTTGCCGCCTGCGCAAACTCGACCTACCTCATGGTGGCAGGCTTACCAATCAATGTGTCGTCGTTTGGATGCACGGTGCAACAAGCCGCCGAAGGACTGGCCGAAGAACTTCAAACAGGAGCACAAAAATGAAGTCAGGGAACGCAACCCAATTTGGAGTGCTCCGTCGAGCAGTCTCCGCTTTTCTCTTGCTTTTTCTTGTTCTTGCGTTGGGTTGCGTTAAGAGTGAGCCGCATACAGTCGTGCAACCGGCAAGCCCATCGACCGAAGAAGTCAAACTTGAGATGTTGGCTTTCGATCGACTGAAGCGAACCCTTCGTTTCACCGAAGTACCGAAAAGAATAGTTTCCCTGTCACCATCCACCACCGAACTGTTGTACGCAATCGGGGCTGGGGAGCAGTTGGTTGGAGCTACCGAACATTGCAATTACCCGACCGCGGCGACCAAACTCAAGCGAGTTGGTGGCGGGACATTGCAAGGAATAAGCCGGGAGACCATTCTAAGCCTGAACCCCGATCTGATCTTATGCAAGTGGGATAGCCATCAGCCACTCATTGAGCCTTTTGAACGATTCAAGGTGCCGATCATGGCGATCGGTGCCGATACGCTGGCCGAACTGTACGAGGAAGCTTTGTTGCTTGGCCAAGTGACGGGACATGAAGCGGAAGCTAGCCAATTGGTCGATCAGATGAAGCGGCGTGTCGTGGCTTTGACATCGTGGGTCGATTCCGTGCCGATGGATCAACGACGACGCGCTTTCTATGAAGTATGGGACGAACCTCTGATGACCGCTGGGCCAAAGTCGTTTATCGGAGAGATGCTTGAGATGGGAGGGATGAAAAACATCTTCGACGACACAACGGTCCGGTATCCTCGTATCAGCGATGAGGTGGTTCTGGATCGAGATCCTGAAGTGATTCTTGCACCCTCGACGCATCGAGCGAAAGTCAGCATGGAAATCCTAGCCAAGCGTCAAGGTTGGGACCGGATTACGGCAGTGCGAGATCGTCAAGTATTTCTGATCGATGGCGATCAAGTGTCACGGTGCGGCCCACGCATGCTAGATGCTTTGGAGGCAATGATTCGTGCGGTCTATCCCGATAAGCTACCTAAAGTTCCGTCGAAGGAACTGAATGACGAAGGTGCGGACTCGGGCAACGAAGCAAAACAGGACGCGGACCGTTGAAGTATCCCATCGTCCCATTTGCAATTGCGTTTGTGTTCTTGCTGGCGCTGGCCATCGTTAGCCTAGTGTCGGGCGCCGTTTCGATTTCCGCTTACGGAGTCCTGGAGTGGCTCTTTGGATTCGAAGCTGAGTCACTTACAAATACGGAGCGAACCATTCTGATGCAACTGCGACTGCCTCGAGTCATCACGGCATGCTTGGTGGGTTGCTCGCTTGGAATTGCTGGCGTCGGCTTTCAGGGCTTGTTTCGCAATCCGCTCGCCGATCCTTATGTGATCGGGGCGTCGAGCGGGGCTGGTCTGGGGGTTACCTTGGCGGTAGTACTAGGTTTCCAAGCCAGTTTTGTGGGGCTGAGCGGCGTCGCGTTGTCGGCCGTCGTGGGATCGTTGTTGGCGGTGACCGTCGTATTCGCGATCGGTTCTGTGGGCCGAGGTAGTTCGGTATTGACATTACTGTTGGCGGGTGTCGCGGTCAGCAGCATGATCAATGCAATCGCCTCGTTGCTCATGTACTTGAATGACGACAGCGTGGTGGTAATTTTGGCTTGGCTGATGGGTAGTCTTGCAGGCAACGACTGGAGTATCGTGATGGCGACGACGGCTTCATCGCTTGTTGGCTTTGCAATCTTGTGGAGCATGTCACGGCCGATGGATGTCTTTTTGCTCGGCGACGTCACGTCGGAGTCGCTGGGTTTGGATTTGTTTCGATTTAGCATTCTGTTAGTGGTGGGTTCGAGTATCGCCACGGCGGCCGCTGTCGCTTCGGCGGGGATCATCGGGTTTGTCGGTTTGATCGCGCCGCATGTTGCCCGTCGTTTGGTTGGGCCCCGTCATTTGTGGTTGCTGCCGATGAGCGCATGCGTCGGTGCTGCCATCATGATGGTGGCGGATGTGGCGGCCAGGACGGTGGTTGCGCCGGCGGAATTACCGGTTGGAATTCTGACGGCCATATTGGGTTGTCCGTTCTTTTTGTTCCTGCTGAAGTCACGCAAGGAAACACAGGACGGTGCCTCATGAGTCAACTCACCAGCAAGGAATTGACGTTTTCGTACGCGAATCGATTGATTTTGGATCGCATTTCGATGGAGTTGAAAGCCGGCGAAGTCGTTGTTTTGCTTGGTGCCAATGGCGCAGGTAAGACGACATTACTGCAGTCGCTCTGTCGCCAGCTTCGACCTGAGGCCGGCACGGTTGAGGTAGCCGAGCGGGACATCAAGCTTTTTACGCGACGTTCGTTGGCACAGAACATCGCTTTCATGCCACAGCACGAGAATCGTCAATCGGAATTGACAGTCCACGATGTGGTATCGCTTGGTCGCACGCCCCACTCTGGATGGTGGATGCCGTTTTCAAAGCACGATCGTGAAGTCGTAGACGAATCGCTCAAGGCCACTGGGCTATCGGAATTTCGTCGCCGCCGCATTACGCAACTGTCTGGGGGCGAGTGGCGACGGATGATCTTGGCCAGGGCGCTTGCACAAGAC
>JBBRJI010000484.1:0-5081 GCA_038219625.1 Pirellulales bacterium
GGTAACCGCCGAATCTCACTAGCAAAGGTCAATGCCTGGCTTTCATGCTGCTTGATTAAAGCCTCCAATCGGTCCAATTGATCCTGTGTCAGACCCAGTTCGGCGGCATTTCCCGGCTCGGTAATGGCAGCCAAGACACCCACAATGTCCGGGTTTCCAGAGGCGTTGGCACAGCCCATGCCAGACGCAACGAAAGCGGCAAAAGATAAAAGACCGGTTTTGAGTAAGTTTCTGATTTGCATGGGAAATGCTGGGGTTGAATCGCTTTTTGCGAATTGTAGTCAAATTGCCGTCGAATTGACTCTAGTTGATCGACAACATATGGCTAGACTCGAACTGGCGCCGCGCGACAATTAGTTCGGCTTCTCAAAGGAAAAGTTGTTTTTGAAACCGATTGTACGGGCGGTTGTCGCTAATCTAGCCCTCCCTCTAACCCGTGCAAATGATAAAGGTTCCGGTTGCTGGTAATGGGGTTTCAAATACTGGCAATCTTACTAAAGCGTGAGGCAGATAAGAAAGTACCAGGCCACCGTGTGGCACGCCCAGAGGCTGTGACTTTATAGTACCAATCACACTCCGTGTGATTTCCGCGGTTAAAAACCTGTGATTTCTGAGGCAATATCACACGGAGTGTGATGGGTACTTTCTTCGGATTCAAAAAATCACAGCCGCCCAGAGCGATTAGCGCGATTAGCATTGGGCGTGGGAACTGTGGCAAATGTTTTTAGCGACTCACCACGCCCTTCGTACCTCAGGGGCGTGCCACCCAATCGCCCCCACAGCCGTGACTGGTTGGTTGAAAACAATCGTGATACTCTACGGAGATTACTCTCACCTGACTCACACCGAAAAACTTATGCCTTCCGCTGCATTGCCATATCTGCCAAAACTGCCGAAATTGTCGAAATCCGAGCCGCCTGCAATCCGCTGTCCAACCTCGATTCAATACTTTCTGTTATTTGGGTTCCTGATCCACTTCTTGGGTGTTTTGGCAGAGCCCCTTCGGTTCTTTTCTCGCAGCGAAATCCGAACGGGACCAGAATTCGCTTGGCTCTCGGATACGATGAAGCCCTACTCGCAATGGCTATACCTAAATCATGGTTACTTCTTTTTTGCTCCGAATCCTGGACCTGGGCACTTGATTCAATGCAAGCTTTCAGCCTCGTCGGCAGACGAACCCTCCGGTCAGGAATCAAGTCAAGTCCTCCTTCTACCAGATCGAAACGAACATTGGCCGCGATTGCTTTACCACCGCTATTTCATGCTCTCGGAATTTTACACCAACCGTTATGCTCCGGAGCAGGTCACTCAAGAACTGAAAAAGGACTTGGAGTTCATGCAGACTTGGGCATCGGATAAAGAACTTTACGACCTGATCCAATCCTCAATCGTGAGCAGCCTCAAGCATTCGCGGAACGTAGAGAAAGTCAAGCTGAGACGCATAGAACGACTACTTCCGGACTCGCAGCAAGTACTCAAGGAAGGTTGGAGTTTGAACGACCCTCGACTGACCAGCTTGCTTTCAGAAACGATGATTGAGGCGACTGCTATTGAACCCATCGATGAGCTCCCCAGCAAAGCCAGTGCGAGAGCCTCGCGATGAATTCATCCATAACTGCAGAGCTCGGAACCGAAGCGGAAGCAACCGATGCTTCGTTTCTGGCCGCACTTCAGAACTTCTTCTTTCGGCCAAGTGCAGCCCACACGTTGGCGGTAATGCGAATCGCGACCGGCTCTATGATCGCTTACATTCATCTGGTTTGGATGCTGAACCTGGAATCGTTTATGGGTCCGTTCGCCTTAGTCAACAATACGACTTGGAAGGGGCTACACAATGGCCCTGTTCGCGACTTCAAATGGACGTATCTCGCCCAAACCGAATCGATGTCGGTGATTTGGGGCCATGAGACACTCGCATGCTTGGCAGGAGTGATGCTCGCTGTGGGCTGCTTCACTCGTACCTTTAGCGTTTTGGCCTGGTTCACGACCCTCATGACGGCCCATCGAATGACGGGAATGCTGTTTGGTTTGGACCAAATCACACTCATGCTGGCCATGTATCTTTGCCTTGCGAGGCCAGGCAGCGTTTGGAGCGTAGATGGTTGGCTTTGCAGGAGATTTCAGAATGCCTACGGTAAACACCGCTGGCTTCGGATCATGTCCGGGATACCCGCAATGGAGTGTGGACTAGAGATGCCTGCGTGTTGGTCCAATAAGTTCGCGACTCGCTTGATACAATTGCATTTGTGCGTCGTCTACCTTTTTGGTGGCCTTGGGAAATTGCGTGGTGAGATGTGGTGGGATGGAAGCGCCATGTGGTATTCGATCGCGGCCTACGAATACCAGTCGATGGACATGACCTGGACCGGACATTTTGCAATTCTTTCGTCGATTGCGACCCATTTGACCTTGTTTTGGGAGGTCAGTTATTGTGCCATGATCTGGCCGAGGTGGACGCGACCTTGGACTCTTGGGGTGGCGTTGATGGTGCATGGTGGTATCGCGTTGTTTCTGGGGATGATTACCTTTGGACTCATGATGATCGTAGCAAACGTTGCATTTGTTCCTCCAATTCGTATTCAACGATTGGTTGGGGGCATCCGAAGGCAAAATGAGTAAATTGAGTGAACTTGCAAGGTAAAACCACTATGAACGTGTCAACGGTCGCAATGAGGAGATCATGGTTTGGTTTTGTTTGGCGATGGGGCAAGCGGGTATTCGGTTTTTTGATCGCGAGCGTGCTTTGTTTCGCAGCGGCAGCTTGGATTCTTGGGAACACACCTGTCAATCAAGCGTTTCGGCATGCGGATGCCGAGAACGGGATCGACATCTTGGTCATCGACAACGGCGTTCACGTTGATCTTGTCTTGCCTTTAGATGTGCCGGAATTCCGATGGCTTGATCGGTTTCAATCAACCGACTTTCGAACCTTTGACGCGAGCTATCGCTATGCCCTTTTTGGATGGGGAAATCGCCAATTCTATATGGAGACGGAAACCTGGGATGACCTGAAAATTTCGAATGTGTTGTACGCCTTTGCCGGACTTGGCGACACCGTCGTCCATGTCGATTTGTGTGCCGACCTTTCCTGGTTTTCCAAAAACTCTCGGAAGATCCGACTTTCGCCGGAGCAGTACAAGCGCCTTTGCGAGTTCCTGATGTCGTCGTTTCAAACGGAGGCGGGTGGTACTTTGATTCCCGTTCCGAACCGCCATTACAGCAGCACGGACGCATTTTACGAAGGGACAGGTCACTACCACCTTTTTCGAACTTGCAACGTTTGGGCTGGAGATGGACTGGCCAAGTCGGGGGTCCGAGTGGGCTATTGGACGCTAACTCCAGGCTTGCTATTCGCGTGTTTACCTGACCCACCGCCGGAGCGAATAGAGTAGGCGATCGCCCTAAGAAACTCCAGTCGTCGGAGTAACAGGGGACTAATAACGTTGATCGAGTACAGTGTTGAGTCATTCGATTGTTTGGCCCGAAAAATTCCAGTCCGTCTCGTTTTATCATGTCCGTTCCTAGGGTAACATATTGCTAGGAACAGTTCCGTACCCGAATGAAAGGACTCTAGTATGCTCAGTTATTTCGACTTCTTTCCCGATAAGAGAACAAACGAGTGTCGAACGGTTACGTTCATTTCTCCCGACGATGACATCGGGATTCCATCCGGAACGTATGTTTTCTTAGAAAGTTTTTGCATCGACTTAAATTGTGACTGCCAACGAGTACTCGTCAAGGTTTTGTATATCCGTGACGAATCAAGCAAACCGAAGGATGTCGCCAATATCGGCTACACCTGGAATGACAAAAAAGACAAATCACTTCGCAAGCGCACTGGAATCGAATCAAATCCGTTCCTGGATCCGATGAATCCACAATCGCGAATAGCAACGCACTTGCTTATATATTGGCAAGCGATGGTCCGTCATGACGGGAATTATGCAGACCGACTGGAGCGACATTATCATGAGCTTCGAAGGGCGTATTCAAGTTCGAAAAAAGACCATCCAATCGATGGTGATCAACGCGCACCAACCCCTATTGATCGCAAAAAACGAGCGAAACGATTGATCGCAGCTATGAACCATAAGACAAGATGAGCCAAACAAGCGAAGGCTTCGGAAACGGGCCGCTTAAGACCAAAGTTCGCGTTCTGGAGCGTAGGAGACTGTCTATTGGAAGAAATCGCAGCGTTGGACGCCGAGAGCGCGAAAGTGCTGGCGAATATTAGGAGGCTGACATGAACAATCGAAAGGCTGATGGGAGTAATGGGAAGCATGAGAATGATAAAAACCATGATTCACATAAATCATATTCTTCCCATCAATCCTCTAGTCAACGTCCCCTCATTCCGCCGCGTGGCGACGATGCATGAAAAAGGCGGTATTATAGTACGAAGTGAAAGCTTAGCTCGACGAAGGCTCAGATGACAACCGTTTCAATCCAATAACAATAAACCATCAGGAGATGCATTTTGGGCGACAAGATCACGTTGCGCAGCCTATTCTTCATAACCGCTTTGACTGCAATTCTGCTTTTGGTTGTGCGGTTGGCTGTTCTCCATCAAGGTCAAAACGTCTGGGCAGCGATCGCGCTGATGGTACTCATACCCGTTGTCACGTTCGGCTTGTTTGGCTTTGCATTTGTCGTGCTGCTCCCCTTCGGTATCATCGCGGCCATGGCGAGAGAATCGGTGGCACCAGGGACCAGTCCTTTTGCTGAAGATCGGTTACCTGACAAACAAATCGATGTTTTGGATCCGGAACGAGCTAACTAACAATAGGCATTCCATATGGTTGATAACAACGTTCATTCTGCCACCGAGCCGATGATCGAATTGCGACGGATTCACCGATTCTTTGGGAATACCAAAGCGGTAAATGACGTGTCGTTCGATGTGTATCGCGGGCAAGTCTTCGGTTTCATTGGCCCGAACGGAGCTGGCAAGACGACCAGCATGCGCATCTTGTCCACGCTCGAGCTACCAAGCTACGGTGATGCGTTTGTCGACGGTTTTTCGGTCATCAATGACCCAGATCTGGTTCGTCGCCGACTCGGTTTCATGCCCGATGGATTCT
>JBBRJI010000485.1:0-5077 GCA_038219625.1 Pirellulales bacterium
GGTGCATAAGGTGCCATACACTAAAGCGTATTCGCCGAATATCAAAAGGCGGAGAAGCAGTTGTTTGAAGGGAACTTGCGTTTGGTGGTTTCGATCGCCAAGAAGTATCGCAACCGAGGGCTAAGCTTCCTGGATCTGATCCAAGAAGGCAACGCCGGTCTGATGCGTGCGGTCGACAAGTTCGAGTATCGTCGTGGTTTCAAGTTCTGTACGTATGCGACTTGGTGGATTCGCCAAGCCATCACGCGTGCGGTAGCTGACCAAAGCGTCCAGTGAATGCGCTTAGGCTTTTTCTTGGTTGCGAGCGCAACATTTTTTGTGTTTCTTGCCGCTGCCACATGGACACGGATCGTTTCTGCCGACGCGCTCTAAGGTAGGAATTCGAATAGTTGACGATGCTGAGTGCTGGTTTGAAATGTACTTCTCCCGTTCAGCGCGAGTACGACGATCCCTTGCGATTTCATCTAGCCTTCGTTTTTGCTCTCGCATGTGATTCTCATAAGCAGTTTGCTTAGCATTGCGCCATACCGAATCACGCGGGTCATCCAGCGATCCCAACACAGAGCAGGTGTGCAAGGTCTCCGCTACTTGAATAATCTCTGGGTTGAGGTTGTCTTTGCGATATAGGTCGTCAAGGAAGTCCAAATCGTCAGTTCGAAATTGCATCGACAGAGCTTGAGCTAGGAAATCAATGGAATCGCCGTCTTGCTCTTCCAAATTGTATACCAGCAGAGCGCGAAGGTGGTTCGCAGCGGATTCTGAATGATCGGCTTCGAACACGGAATGAAGAAACAACCGTTCGTGCCATTCCAATTCTGGCATCGCGTCTCCGATTAGACTTTGCATCTTCTCGGAACAATTGGCTTTCATGTAATCCGCGATCAATTCATTGTAGTAGTCAAAATCAACCGCCAGAAGTTCGATTAACTTAGGGGCAACTTCTTCAAGTCGCAATTTTGTTGCGATTTGAATCATCGCAGCGACTTCGATTTTCGCCTCCAATTTTTTGTCTTCATCTAGAATTTTGATCGCTTCAGAGGCGAACTGAGGAGTGGCCGCGCATTCCAGATACAGCTCCATTTCTATTACCACAGCCCAGTAGTCTGCATGCGAGATACTTTCGTAGGGAATGCGATCCAGCCATCGACTCTTGTCGAGGACTAACCGCCAACACTCGTCCGGGCCGAGGTCCGTTGCCGCCAGCCGAGCTTCAAGACTAGGGACAATTTTTTGTTGCTTATATTCGCTCGAATGACGACCATTCCATTGAGCGACCGCGTCCCGAATATCCCCAGGCGTTCGACTCGACCATAGACGTCGTCCAAAACACGTAAGAGCAGGCTAGGAAGCACGCTTCGAATCCCACTTCGAGGCTTGGTAGCGTTCGTACCAATCGCGAGAAGCCGCTGGTAGATCACCCTCTGGGCCAATCTTTTGTCGGAGCCCCATCATCAACATCGCGTGACTCAGTTCCATTGCTTGATGCCACGCAGCCCAACGCGTTGGCACTCCTCTGAACTTGGAGCAGGACATCCGCGATGTTGATTTGCGGCCTCGTCGATTTCTGCTGCACTGTCGGATTGGGTCAAGTCTATGTTCATGTCGAGATTATACGACTCCCTTTCGCACGGCAAAAGTAGTGATTGCGAAAGAGGGAGGTGGATGAACCGATTCCAGAGGGTGCGATCACCATCCGCAACTGTCAATTTTGCATATCGGAGAGACGGTAAGTCAGATACCTGGATGTTATTCTAAAAACATGTGTTAGGTTTGTAACAGGTAGGCTATGGTTTAACCGGTGCCGGACTGAGTCGCGTAGTGATCGGAGTCCAAGATGAGTGAAGAATTAAGCCGCCGCGAACGGAAAATCGGAAAATCGATAACTCGAATTGAGACGATCAAGACCGATGAAGTCTCGGCGAACAAGCAACTTGCCGATGAAAATCATTCCGCCAACGGTTTCAAGCAAGTCTTCGTGATATTGGCGCTCATTTACTTTGTCGTATGCAGCTATTTGTTTTCAAGGCTTTGCGTAGGTTGGTGGCGATTGATTCAAATGGGCCGCAACGGAAATCTACTTGATGCGTCCAGTCTGGAGATCGCGCGACACATTCTCCAACGTGACTGCAATCACCTGACAGTCTGGCCAAGATGGCGAACGGCGTTGTTTTTGTTGTCGGTCGTTGGACTCGTGCTATTCGCAATGCCGTTTCGGTTGAGCACCAGCGTTGCTGCAACAGTGGTCGCACAGGATAAACCGGCAAAAGCTGGAGCCAACACACTGTTCGAACGAGTGATTGCGATGGAGCCTGCGGCAGCTTCTGAAGGTGCAGTACCACTCGCAATACATGGCGTAGTGCACAAACCCGATTTCACGCCGGCACGTGCGGTTGTGTTCTGTTTAAGTACCAAGAATGCAAAGACTCAGCTTATCGGAAGAACCACTACGGACGCGTCAGGGCGATATTCGTTCAACCTGGCTCCATCGGAAAGCCAACGCGAGGGCCTGAGTTTGTACGCGGTCGATTCGCTCAATCAACTCGCCTGGAACAGCAGTTTACAATTCACAACTGAAATGGACTCGCATAATATCTCGTTCGTTTTAACTGAGAATACGGGGCGAGTAGAGGGCGATTTGCTTGGTCCAGGTAGAAAGCCGATGAGTGGGATTCAAGCAGAAGTCTCCGTGCTCATAGCTCCAATACAAGCTTCGGGTGGTTGCGCTTTGAATACGGAGCCCTTTCAATTCAAAGCGGTTTCCGACGTGAACGGGCACTTTGTCATCGACGGCTTGCCCGCTAACATGCACGCCGGCGTCACGATTGCCTCTGACAAATGGGATTGCATCGGTGCGATGGCCGGTACATCGAGCAATACACCTGCTGTAAAGCGAGGCTGGGTTAGGACGACTGAATACTTCGCTGGCCCAGCCCGAATCAAACTCTTTCCTAAATGTGAACTCAATGGAACCGTTGTCGATAGCGAAGGAGTTCCTGTTGCGGGCGTACACATCGGGTTTCAGCACGAAGCCGTAACAGATGAAGATGGTAAGTTCACTATTCATCGCCTTGATCCTAGTGCTTGGGGTGTCGACGAGTTAAAAGATTACGAAGAAGGCGTTCAAGTCGACCCTCCAAACGATAGCCGTTTTTTAAGGACCTATATCAGTTTGGATCGGGAGCAGTTGTCAACCAAGACAATTAAGCCGGTAGTTTTGCAAGGGACGTGGGTCAGCGGCCGCATTCTCTCAGCCGAATCGAAGCAACCACTAGTTGGAATCGAAATTCGCGCAGAAAATCAAATGGGAAACGCTCGGTCAGTTTCTGGTGCTGACGGCCGATTTCGTTTTCCTCTTCAACCGGGCTCGAAAACTCTTCGGTTTGCACCGCTTTGGATGAGTGACGAAGAGCGCCAGTATTTTCACGATAATCCTAAGTCTCGAGCTGTACGGCAAATAGATATCGTCGATAGCGAGCCGGTCGACGTTGGAACGATCTTGATAGACGTTGACACTGCGGCAGCTAAGTCGGTAACGATCCGAGTCGTTCAGGCTGGAAAGACAGTTTCTGACTGCAGAGTTGTTTTGGGCCAGAGCAGGCAGACAGAGCGGAGGCCTCAATCACAGCTCGTACAAGCCAGTCTCGTACGAGGTGATTCCGTTGACCGGCATTTATTGACGGATGCTCAGGGGATAGCAGTAATCAAGCCCACGATGGGATGGAGCATTACCGGATCCGACCCACGCGCTGCGCAGCGCAATCCGCCTCAGAATTTCGCAGCCAACAAGATTTTAGTTTCGTACCCAAGTGCATCGCCGCGTTACTTTGCGAGCCTCGACATACCGCACGATATCCCTGCGGATCTCGTCGAACTGCAACTGGCGGAAGGTGCGCAGTATTCTGGAAGAGTTTTGATCAACGGTTCGCCTTTGGTTGGTGTTGATCTCAGCTTGGGAGCTTGGCCGGGCGTTGCTCCTGCCCTCCTGAGTATGGTTGGCAATAGGTTTCAGGCGGAAACGAATGAGATCGGCGAATACACGATTTACGCTCCTGCGGGTAATCTATTTACTATCGACCGTCTACAGAACTTTCCAATCCCAAGAATGTCCTTTTCTGCAGGCAGGCTGCGTCCCATGCCGACCGATGATCCGCTGAGATTCGTATTTGCGGACATCAATTTAGTAGCAGGCACAAGAAGACTTTCTGGAACTGTCGTCGATGCAAAGGGCGACCCAATTGAAAGTGCTACTATCTCCTGTCAACGCAAGTCGGAGATATTCGTTGCTCAACTACCCAACTTTACTGGGGCTGACGGAAAGTTCACCATCTTAGGCTTGCCAGAAGGTGCGCTTACTCTCGAAGTCCGAATGCGGGTTGGTGGCGTAGTAAAAGTCGAAGTTGGAGAAGGGCAGTCTGAGGTCGAAGTAGTCGCGAATCCTTAAGTTCAGCGACCATGACCTAAGGAATATTTCTGAATCAATTTGCTGAGTTGGCGCTGTTTAGAGATCGATCACGGAACGTCAGCGAGTCTCAATGTGCTCGGCAGTTAGCCATGAAGGTTGGCGGAATTCAGCAAACCCAATTGCGTTGAATGAAGCGGTGCGTTGAGAGCCTAAGGCGCTGGCCGATTGATTCCTTCGGCAGCTTCGGAAAGGGATTTTAAATACATCGGCTAGCGCCTTAGGCTCGATGGTGCACTGCATAGGCGATACTTTTGAAATACGGGGTATTTTGAAACGTATTGCTTCCGCTTTGGGGAACGCTGGGGAACACATAATGCTTGGTGAGGCACTGAAACGCTAATGCGTTCCGCTACGGAAGGACGGGAGGCTGTCTGGCGGAATAAAAACGGTGCATTGAAGCACTGGGGCTGCGTAATACGTTGAATCAATCATGCTTTTGCAAGCAAATTAAATATTGCTTGTATTTCGCTGCAAAACGTTTAATGCTGCACTACGTCAAGTTTACTGCTCCAGAGGGCCAGGCGTTCACAACCCAATCGATAGGTAGCTCGGAACACGACAGCAACGCAGATGCGAATGGTCAGGCGGCAGTGTTTACCGTTGTCAGAGATTCAA
>JBBRJI010000486.1:0-5040 GCA_038219625.1 Pirellulales bacterium
AAACCCGACTGCACTCCTTACAACGCATCTCGAGGGCCAAAGAAATAAGCGGCCGCTGGAAGTTTCCACCGAACCGGATGGGGAACGAAAACCGGTCCGCCTACGAACCCCTGACTGTGTGGCTCTGGCTGCCCTTAAGCGATTTTCGTCAGTCTTTTAACAAAAATCGGTGTGCTTGCTTTCAAGGCACAACCTTCGATCGACTCCAGGCATTCGCACAACTAACCCACATTCCACAAAGCGTCCGTCAGCGACCAAATGAGCACTTTGTGCTCATCTTTGGGTTTCGCTTGGATGCAGGTTGGACTATAGTCATGGTCATGTTAGAAGGACTGATTGGTCGGCAGTTACTGTCGTGCCGTTTAGCGGGTGCCTCTCCCAGCCGCTTCAGTTCTTGGTCGTAGGCATTCAATGCCCCGATCTTCAATCCGGACAGGCTAGCAGCTTGTCCTCCGACTTTGTCAGCTATTACCACGAGAGGCCCGATGTCCAGTTCCAAGGCAGTTCCCACACGACTGCTCATCGTCGACGACGATTTGGGGATGCATACGCTTGTTCGTGATTTGTTCGCCGACAAGTCGATGAACGTTCTTTCCGCCATGACGCTTGCAGAAGGATTGAAGCTAGCATCTCAGCAGCGCATCGATATCGTATTGCTGGATCATTTGCTGCCTGACGGCCAAGGCATCGACCACATCTCTGAATTCATTGCACACGATCGATTGCTACCGATACTCTACATAACGGCTCAAGCGGGTTCCAAGACGGCAATTGAGGCGATCAAGCGAGGTGCATTTGAATACCTTTCAAAACCTATCGATTTCAAACTGCTTTTGCAACGTGTTGACGAAGCCATCGAGTACCGACATTTAACCAGATTACCTGTCTTGGTAGACATAGCCTCGAACAAGGAATCCGAGAGTGATGTTTTGGTCGGAAGATGCAGGGGCATGCAAGAGGTCTACAAAAGTATCGGACGACTGTCCAATCTCCGATCTCCCATCTTAATAGAAGGAGAGATTGGCACGGGCAAAGAAATGATCGCGCGAGCTATCCATCAAAATGGAAGCCATGCGTCCGGTGGCTTTCGAAAAATTTCATGCAACGAGTTCGAAGACTCACCAATGCAAATCGAATTATTTGGAAGAATTCATTCCAATACACTTGCTCCAGAGGAGCCGCCATCAGACAGACCAGCCGCGAAAAGAATACCAGCCCTGCTGGATTGCAGTGGTGGAACGCTGATGATTGATGACGTCGACAATTTGTCGGTGGCCAGCCAATCTCGACTATTGCGATTTTTTCAAAGCAATTCGATCGATGGCATTTCGGCAGATACACGAGTCATCCTTGCAACGTCAACACCTATTCGCGAATTGGTTCAGTCCGGAAGAATCCGCAACGACCTTTTTTATTTTTTGAGTCCCTTCGTTATCCGCGTTCCCGCCTTGCGAGATCGTCGAGAGGATCTGGAACTGTTGGTATCGCACTTCATCCAACGAATAGCCCATGTGTCTTCGGCGCAACAGGGGCAAGGTCCGCCGAGAGTCAGCAGTGCAGCCCTGCAGTTGCTGAAAGAATATGACTGGCCAGGTAATATCGCCGAGTTAAAGAGCGTGTTGCAGGGCGTTCTGACCGAGTCTAGAGGTGCCATTCTAGCTACCGATGCCCTGAGGCTTTTTCTTCAAGCAAGTTCCTCAACCGATTCTCGCTCAGTTGCCAAGCTAACGAACTCCCAAACAACTCCGACTGCAGTCCAGGCGACATCGACGCATAAATTCGAAGTCGGACAGGTCTGGGACTTGAAAGCCTTCGTGGATGAGCAGGTCGTACTTGGTACCGAGCGGTTGTACGAACAAGCCGTTGAGCGTCTAGACTCGCAACTCTTGAAACTGGTCTTGGAGCATACCAGCGGCAATCGAGTGAAGGCCGCCAAGTTGCTTGGAATCACCCGAACGAGTCTACGCAGAAAGATGAATAACGGCCTGCTGACAGAATTGGGCACGGATCCGTCGGACGACTTGAGACCCGGCGACGAGCATGATTGAGTCCTCCCCTCCAAAAACTGCGACTTTGGCTAGGCGGCTGACCATTCTTTATATGACCGCCCTTGGGACGATTGCATTATTGACCATCATCGGCCAACTTGTTGTTCAACGGGCAATCATTCAACTCGAAGGGGACTCGCGTATCGTCAACATTGCCGGGCGTCAACGCATGCTCAGTCAACGATTGACTCGACTGACGCTCGAATTGACAACTCTAGGCAGACCACCGAACACGAATCCGTCGGATCCAATAAATCGCGATTCCATTCTTGATTCGCAGGCCGAATTCGTCACCATGATGGAAAAGGAATTGGAAACCTGGACCATCAACCACGGAGGACTGCAGTATGGGTCTGAGGTATTGCAATTGCCGGGCAAGAATAGCGAATCGGTTTCGATGCTGTTCAAGAACTTAACTCCCCATTTCGATGCATTGCGAAAGACCATTGAATCCGTTTTGGTTAGATTCTCCACCACCAGTGAAGCCGTTCTTGACTTGGATGCTCGCAGGGAATTGAGTTTTCATAGCGATGCATTTCTGGCTGGGATGGACGACATCGTAACGCGAATCGAACAGGAGGCCAGAGATCGCGTCAACCGCTTGCGATGGATTGAGAGGGTGTTGTTGTTCGCAACCATGTTAGTGCTGCTGGGTGAGGGGCTCTTTGTTTTTTCGCCAGCGGTCGCGTCGCTAAGTCGATCGCTGACCCAACTGCATGGCATCTCCGATGAGTTGAAGAAGGCAAAAGTGACGGCCGAGAAAGCCAACATGGCCAAGACAGATTTCTTGGCAAGAGTGAGTCATGAATTGCGAACTCCGCTCCATGCCATCCTTGGTATGTTGGGATTGGTATCACAAAGCAAAATGCAAAGAACTCAAAGAACTCAAATTCGTTTGGCCAATGAAGCCGCGACATCGCTACTGTCCCTTGTCGATGATCTGTTGGATGTTGCAAGCATTGAGCAAGGAAAAGAAATCGCTCTGCACCCCGTGGCTGTAAACATTCACGATCTGATCACCAGTATAGCAGAGGTGATGAGGCCAATGGCAAGTCAAAAAGGACTTCGATTCCAGTTGACACTGGCCGATGCATTGCCGCCGACCGTGACCGTGGAAGCAAATAGAGTGCGACAAATCTTGACGAATCTGCTGCAGAATGCGATTCGCTACACTTCTCACGGTCATGTTCGTTGCTTTGTTGATACGCAGACCGAAGCCAGTCAATTGAATCTGCGAGTGGTGGTCGAAGACACTGGCGTCGGCATATCCGCAGAGCGCCAAGACCATATTTTCGAGAGCTTCAATTGTGGCAATCACAAGGATGCCTCGAACGCATTCGGGCGTGGAATGGGCTTGGGGCTATCGATCACACAAGCCATGGTAAAGAAGCTCAATGGTTCCATTAGCCTGATGAGCGTGGTTGGCAAAGGCAGCCGATTTACTGTCGTGCTCCCCATTCAGCCTGCACCCGAGGACGAAAGGCCATTAGTATCGATTGCAAATTCTGTGGATCGAATTCCCCGCAATTTGGCTGGAGCATTGGCATCCAAGCCAACCGCGTTGATTGTCGACGACTCGCGCGCCAACTTGCTCGTAATGCAGTCCTATTTGAAACAACTTGGTTACAGGACTATGTCGGTCTCAAGCCTAAACGAGTCCGTACGGAGAGCTCGCAAACATCATTTCGACTTCGTTCTCATGGATAGGCAACTTCCGGATGGGGACGGCTTGGACTTTGCGAAAATGCTCGGAACACTCGGAACAACCGTGTGCGAAAAGAAAGAGACCGATTTAGGGATCCGTCTTGCGGCAACCAAGATCATCTTAGTCACAGCCGAGATCCATTTGCAGCCAAACGGCGATGGCCCCTTCGCTCCGTTTGCAAGCGTGTTGTACAAACCTGTATCGCTCATTCAGTTGAAACAAGCCATCGAATCCGCGAGCGAAGGCAGTGGTTCGTGTGGTTCATCGCAATCCGACGACGTCGACGTCGGTTTCAACGCGCTCAGAAAGAAACTGGCTCGTCACTTTATCGAAACCCTTCCCGGCGAGATTGCTTCGATCAAAGACTTGATCGAAAAATGCGATTATAGTGGTGTGGCTTTTGTCTCGCATCGCTTAATTGGCAGCGCAGGGAACGCGGACTTAGTTTCAATCGCAAAACTTGGTGAGCAACTCCAAGAGGCCGCAATGCAAGAAAAAAGATTCGAGATAAATGAGGTGATGGCGAAGTTCGATTCAGCTTGCGACATGCTTAGGCGAGCGGCAGACAGAAGACTACTAGGCCAGGCCACCGTGTGGGACGCCCAAAGCGATTAGCGCGATTAGCGATGGGCGTGGGAAGTGTGGCAAATGACTCCAGCGATTCACAACGCCCTTCGTACCTCAGAGCGTGCCACCCAGTTTATAGGTAGATTTCAACCTGCCCCTCGCCTTAAAGAGGCGCACTTTCGCAGAGCGAAAGGCGACAATAGACACTGGAGCACCTAGCGTGCCCTACGAATCCATTGTTTGAATGCCAAATAAGTCATGCTTGCGATGGCCAAGGCACAGAGGGTGATCGTCCAATTGGTTCGGATGCCGATTTCCTTGGCTAGGGGCTCGATCGCAACGTTTGCAGCGACCGTGGCAAGTTCCTTGGTCCCATTGATGAACGGCTCAGGATCCGAAAGAAACGCCGCCAAGGCGGTCCCAACCAAAAGTGCCCCCTTGTTTTTCCAGACGAAACTCATTGCATTGTCCCCGTACTTGCCAACGACATTCATCAATTCCGATGTTCGACCGATCTTCACCAAGTCACCCTCGTCCAACATCATCTTGATTTGGCGTCCGCTTTTCGTTGATACGTTTCGCAAGGCGGAGGCTGCGGACTGGCCTGCCATCGACAGAACCGGTTCCGCTATTTCGCCATGTCTGATCATCGCTTCGGCCGCGTCGTCTCCTAGCTTTGCGGCGATCGCGCGACGGCCTTGATTGCCGACTACCCAAATG
>JBBRJI010000487.1:0-5035 GCA_038219625.1 Pirellulales bacterium
TGGATGCTGTTCATTCGATAGACACGCGACAGCATGATCTCACGATGCATTGCCTTGGTCGACCAGCCGGATTCCATAAATTTCAACGCCAACCAATCGAGCAATTCGGGATGCGATGGCGATTTGCCTTGTCGGCCAAAATCATTGGGCGTCGGAACAATCCCCTGGCCGAAATGGTGAAGCCAGATTCGATTCGCCATCACCCGCGCCGTAAGCGGGTTGTTTCGATCGGTAATCCACTCTGCTAAATGCAGTCGACCGCTGGTAGTTTCGGTGTCTGAAAGCGTTTGGCCGCCAAGCACAGTTAAGAAGTGGCGTGGAGCCACTTCGCCTAATTTATTCGGGTCCCCTTTGATATGGATAGGGCTGTTCGCAATCGTCTTTGCGTCGACGATCGCGTACGCTTGCTCGAAGGGCAGCGGTTGCTTGGCAAAATTCTCCGCTTTCTCGCGAGCCTTCTTGATGAGTTCGTCTAAGTTCTTTTTGTCGTCGTCTTTGGTCTCTTGGCTAAGCTCTTTCTTCTTTTTTTCTAACTCCTTAACTTCAGCGTCAAGAGTTTTTTGTTCATTCGCTCGCGATGCGTTCGCTTGTTCCGCCTCGACAACGGAGACGAGAGGCACTAAGTCCCGTTGTTTCTGTTCCAATTCGATTCCCGGCCAAGGATATCGGGTACTATTGAAGATTCCATACAATGCATAATAATCCTCGGTCGCTACCGGATCAAACTTGTGGTCATGGCATCGGGCGCAATTGATGGTTGTCGCCAAAAATGCCCGACCGACATTGTCAAGCGTATCTTCGATCGTCAAATGGGTTGGATAATCGCTTACACGAGAACCAAATCGCCTAGAGCCTGCAACATAACCCGTTGCGATCCATTGTCGGTGGGCCTCGTCAATAGACTTGCTCGGCAGCAGGTCACCGGCTAATTGTTCGCGAACGAATTGATCGTAGGGCATATCATCGCGAACCGCGTCGATCACCCAGTCTCGATACTTGACCATTTGCGGGATTGGGAAATCGGAATTGTCACCGGCGGTATCGGAATAGCGAACCACATCGAGCCAATGCCGTCCCCACCTCTCTCCATATTCCTGAGACGCCAGTAACCGATCGACGACCTTTGCATACGCACTTGCATCGCGATCATCGACGAAGGTATCGATGTCTTCGATGGTTGGCGGAAGACCCGTTAAATCATAGGTCGCCCGACGTATCCAAACTTCTCGACTTGCATCGGTACTTGGCTCCAAGCTCTTCTGTTTCATGCCAGCGAGGATAAACCGGTCGATGTTGGTCATTGCCCAACCGGAGTCGTAGACGTCGGGAACCGCGGGCCTCACTACGGGACGCAACGACCAAAAGTCCCTGGCCTTGTCCCAATCGATCGCCTTCTTGGCTTTCATCGCGGCTACTGTGTCCTCGATTCGGGGATCTGGTGCTCCCATTTCAATCCAAGACTTAATGTCCTGTATCACGTGATCTGCGAGTTTTCCTGACGGGGGCATTTGAAGATCCGATTTGCTGTGTTTGATTGCCGTCATTATCAGGCTTGATTCCGCATCGCGAGGCACGACCGATGGCGATGTGTCGCCGCCTTTGACGATTCCCCGATGCGAGTCGAGAAGGAGCCCACCTCCGAGCTCGGATGCGGCGGTGCTATGGCATTCGTAGCAATGTTCAATCAAGACGGGTCGAATCTTGGCTTCAAAGAAAGCGAGCTGATCGTCGGTTGGAGTGCGATTGAACTCAACTTGAAATGGATCAGAAATTACGCCAACCGCATTCCACAACTCAATTCCAGACAAGTTGGCTGCTCCACCTTTGGCCGAGACTTTGATCGCGCCATGGGTTGCTGTGGCATTCCATGGTCCGAGCCGTTTCCATTGCCCGGCAGTTCCGCTAGAGAATCGATCGACGACAACTTGATCGTTGACAAGAATCTGAAACGTTTCCGACGCATTATCCTCCCAAACATACAAAAAAACGCGATAGTCACCTGGTTCAAGGTGCGTTATTTCTACATCGACTGCAGAGCCCCATCGGCTGCTGCGAATCATTTTTTCTCTTTGCGTATCGGTCTTGGGCTTGAGCACAACATTGGTGTTTTCAATCGCTTTGCCGTCGCATTGAAATTCAGTCGAGTTGCTGCCTTGCCAAACGTGGCCATCGATTTCGATGGAAGGCCCATTAAGATTGAGGCCGCGAACAAACACAGCGGGAGGAACAGCGCTTTCGTCGCCCTGAGCAATACCCAGCAAACATGTCAAGATTCCAAGCGAAAAAACCAATTGGCACGATCGCACGAAGTGGACCGATGAAGGCCCCTCGCTGCTATTGTCGCCTTGCTCGCCGCGAAAGTGTGCTTCGTTAACGCACGTTGGCGGATCAAAAGGGGAGTCTATGTTAAACAAGACCGGTGAGACATTCATGGGAGGGAAAGGGCGAAAGGAACTCAAGAGGAACTTATATCATACAACTCAACCGCTGAGAAACGAATGCTAATCGCCGTTTTTTGGTCGTTACCATTTCGTTAGGCAACGCGAGTTTCTCAATTTTCAGGAATTTAGCTACCGTTTGCAAGGGTAGCATGGAGGTTTTCCCAGGCCGACCTTTGGAGAAATCGGGGTTCTGCGAATAATCGTCAATTTCACGTATCGAGATGGCTAATCAATAGTCAAAAAACCCTTGCCCCGTCTTCACGCCAAGTCGATTGCTATCGACGTAAGGTTGCAGGATATCGACGAGAGGTTGCCACTCCTCGTCGCCATCGACAAACCGAGCGTGCGACATGGTTTGATGGATCAAATCGACACCGATTTGATCCATAATTCCAAACGGACCAATTGCCATGCCCGTAACTTTTTTCCAAGCCATATCGATATCGGCAGGCTGCGCCACTTTGCGATCGACCAACTGAAGGGCAGATTGCAGTAAGGCTTTCAGCATCCAATTGAAGACATACCCGGGATTTTCAACCCGTTGAACAAGTGGCGTCTGACCGATATGAATGGCCAAGACCACTAGTCTTTGGACGGTTGCGTCGTCCGTCAATGGGCCAGATGCGATATCGACGAGGGTCGCTCGCCAGATCGGAACATGGAAATGGAAATTTGCAAAACGTTCGGGGGTTACAACATGCGGTTGCAGCATGGAGGGTGTGAAATAGGAGCTATTCGACGCGATAATCGTTGGGGACGGGAACCGTTCCGAATAGGTTTTGATGATGCGACGTTTGAGGGAAAACTGCTCGCTGACCGATTCGAGAACGAGATCGTATTCGCCTGTAACCGCATCGATGCCAGAAGCCGTACGAATGCGGCTAGCAAGAATGTCATGGCTTACATTAGGCCAGTACCCCTGTTCAAAAAACGACTCCCGCTGTTCCAGTATCCACGATCGGGATACGTCGAGGGCCTGTGCACTGTTGTCGACGAGGGTAACGTTTAATCCATAGGCGACCATTTGACCTGCAATTTGACGGCCAGTCCAACCGGCTCCAATGATTAACACGCGTTGAATCGGACGAGAGGCCGAGTCTAAGATCGATTGGTCGGAGACGCCGGTTGAGTTGGTAGAGACCCCGGTTACGTTTGCAGGGACGCCGGTTGAGTTGGCAGGGGCGCTGGTTGAGTTGGCAGGGGCGCTGGTTGGTTTTGCGGGTTCGCTTGGAGCCATTGTTGCTGATGGTGCTCGCACAGGGACAAGAGTTGTTCGGCTGCACGTGCAGCTTGCTGCTGGGCATCATACCACGCTTGCTGTCGATCGAGCAGACGTAACAATCGGTCAGTGTGGCACGGTGGTCCCCACCGTGATTCAGTGTAGCACGGTGGTCCCCACCGTGAATCCTTCGTTTCGCGTGATTCCTGCTTAGCCGCCGCCTCAGGCATGTCGATCCGCAGCTTAATACCGCTTTTGCTAACAACACCAAGCAGCGCGTCTATAGCACTTGGATCGCAATCAAAGCTGCTGCTTCGGGCCGTCGCCCGACTTGGACTAGACTTTTTTACGTCCTCGATTACTTCCATTTGTTCTTTGGTGGGATGAAGGAATCGATAGCGGCCAGCTCTTCGCCGGTGACGGTTGCACCGAAATGAATGCCAAGTTCGTGAATCTGGTTAGCGGCTCGTTCCAGTTGGTCGCGATTGTTGAGTTTGAGTGCGACCGTTTGGGCAATATTGACCGTTTCGGCGAGGATCGGATGGTTGAGTTTGGACTGAGCGGATTTCAACCGTTCGAGCGAACGAGCCGCTCGTTGGGCTGAGGTGATTCCGAAAGTTGCTTTTTCGGTGGCCTGCGAGGTCGCTCGCATACTGAATTCCAGGTCAGCGATCATGCCTGCGACAAACATGGCACGCAATCGCGGAGCGGCCTCTTCGGCGTTTGCTTTACCATCGGTTCGAACGAAGTTGTGACGAACGGTTCCTTGAGACCAACTGACCAGTTCAAAATCCAGGCTACCGGCCTTGTGTCCACCTACGTTGACCAGTTTTTCATCGGGGACGGTGTGACATCGGTAGCAGCTTTGTGCAACCAGGTAAACGTTGACGGGGTTGCGCATGCCAAGCTCAATACTAGTCGTTAGTCGTTTGTTACGGTGCTCACTAGACTCTTGGGCTCGGGTCGCTTTTGGTCCGCCGTAGTCGTTATGGATAGCAAGCCAGTCCTTGGCAGCTCCGTGGCAAGATTCGCAGGATACCCCAGCCATCGCTTCAAGTCGATTCTCAACATGGCCCATGGTGTAATGGCATTGAATGCAGTTCGAATCACTTTTGAAATTAGCAATCCCGAGTTTGTCTGCGATTTTTTGGGCTTCTGGCCTGCGATGCAGAGTTAAGAAGGTGTCGTTATGAGGCGTTCTTTGCCAAGTTTGGATTTCGGCGGCATGACACTTTTCGCAGCTTTGGTAGCCGATGACCTTATGCGGATCGATTGCCAACTTCCACTGTTTGTCACGTGGATCCGACTTTCCAGACGGAGGTGCGGCCATTCCCATCGCAACGGAAAGAAATATCAACGAGAACCAAACGATGCG
>JBBRJI010000488.1:0-5023 GCA_038219625.1 Pirellulales bacterium
CGCCTTTCCGACCTCCGCACGGCACGGGCTGCGGTGGTGGCAGATCGACGTGAGCTATTGGGTGATCCGCACGATGGCCTTGCTGGGGCTCGCTTGGAACTTGAAACTCCCGTCCAAGCAGGCTCAGGAGAAAATGCGTACCGTCTCGTGATCGCAGACTTTTTAGTTTGACGGCCATTAAACGATTAGATCACGACACTCCTCGACGATCGCCACCAAAACCCTTATTCGCGTATAACAAATCTCGGAGGTCGTACAGCTTTATCACCCATGAAATTGAAAGGATCTCGAAGGATGATTGGCAAATCACGCTAGTGCTTTGTCTGGATTTAGTTTTTGGATCGCGAAAGTGGCGCAAGCTTCCAGCTTGCGATGAATCACTGATGGCAAGCTGGAAGCTTACCCCACTTTTAAGCCCTGACAAGCACTAGTTTCCACGCCCATCGCATCCGTTCTGGGCGTGCCACCCGTGCCACCCCCAATCAGGCGTTGCGTTGCTTTGCTAGCAAGCTCCGAAAGCTGTACGTCATTGGCCACGCGACTCGAGTGGGGGTGATCAGCGAGCAGTGTCTAAATCACTGGCTACGATTTTGACGCTATCGAGCATGGCGATGGATGAGCAGTGTCGAAAAAATCGACGATCAATGCACACCTAAGCTATTGCGCCCCGATCTTTGGGACAAAACCGGCACAGGAACCACTGTAGAAGAATGTTCAAAAACTTTCCCAGCAAACCTCAGAATGGCATCGTTTACACTTTCGCTGTGCTCCCACTGTCCAAGATGCCCACCATGGTCGCAAAACGCCGTGGCGTGGGGCAGCAGCGATTCAATGTGCTTGCTGGCGGACTGGACAGTCAATCGATCATGTTCACCCGATATGACCAGTACAGGTGTGTTGATTTTAGGTAGCGTGCGTTCCTCGTCAAATTTCATCATGCCGAAATTACCGCGTGCCACGACGCTGGGCCAAGCCTTAGCACCCATCATCGCGCTATGATCTAGTTGTCCCCAAGTCTGCTTGCCCGTGAAGCTTTCCAGTCTTGCGGACACATGAAGTGATCCGTTGAAATAGCTTTGCCAATTCGACAACCATAACAATGGTGCCAGAGGTATCGTGGAGAAATTTAAAACCTTGATGATCGGTTCAAGCGGAACTGCTATCCAGGCTGCTATGTTGGTTGCGACTGGATTAGTGTAAGTCGTATGAAGAAGTACCAGTCCTTTCACAGATTTGCCTAACTTCTCTGCATACAAACGGCAGAAAGTCTGCTGGGTCATGCCGCCAATGCTATGCCCAATCAAAATGACCGGTCCGTTGGGTGCGACGTGCTCGAGGACTGCGTTCAAGTCATTGGCCAATTTCTCCAGGCTATGGTCGTGATTTGACGGCCCGCGAGATTTCCCCAGCCCCGCGAACGCAGATGTGGCTTGCTGACCATTTTCTACCTTGGCATGGTTGTTACCAAAAAGTAAACGTACCGGCAGTCTTCCACCGACGCTAAAACCCAGACAAAATAACGCACCTGCCAGTTCAGCCCAGGGTTTCCATCCCTTTTGTTCTTTTCTAACGACAACGACTTGCGAATCGGATTCGTCCAATCGGTTTGGATTCTGTTCGTCGGGTAAACTTTTAGGAACAGATACCACTGTGATCTTGTCGTCGACCGGAACAAGGCCTTGGTACGCCTCGTAAGCAAGATAAATTCCAACTCCAAGTACGGCCCAACTAACCATACCCGTTACCAATGTCCGCACGATGCTAAACGGCATCATAATAAGCCTCCTTTTCAAAAGTTTTCACTCTAGTCATCCATGGCGATCTAGCCGTTGCGTGGACGCAACGGCGGCGTCTGGTAATTCAGGTTGCTTCTAGTGCTGTATCCAGCCTAAGAATGGGTGTTCTCGCGTAGCGGAAGCCGCGTAGGTTTTCGGCGACTTCAAGGAGTAAATCCCAGTGGCTTCGTCCTAAACTCCGAAACTCTTGGCGAGTTCCGCTACCCCCAAATTTAGTAGGGAAGAAGCACCAGATAGATTTTACCATCTGGGTGTGGTGATCAATGCAATACTCGTGCCGTGCGTAAGTGTGCAAAACTCCTCGATGATCCTCAGCAAAGAACTCGAGTTGCAGAACGAGATATTCGGCGTATTGAAAAGCAAGAATGGGATTGCTGGCGAACGGTTAGAACCTGTCGCCATGATCAACGCAAACGATCGACTGCTGTAAGCTGAGAATGCCTTAGCGCGATTCGAGAACCGAAGGCTGGATTTTTGCAACTTCTACCAAGTTGTTACGCATTCTTGCCCATACAAACATTGATCGATTAAAACGACACCGCCGTAGTGGCTGTGGCTGTAGCAACTTGAGGGATCAGGATGGTGGAAAAGCGGTCATCATGCAGTGATAACTTCCGACTATCATCTCGACCAATCTCCAAAGGCGCAAATTTCCCAAATCGCTAAAACCATGCCAATGTTGTCTCTTCCCCTACCTGTGCTTTGGCTCGCTGGTAGCACTCACACCATTGAGCAATCACTTAAAAAAAATGAAACTGTTGTTGCATTGGTGAAGTCAGGCATTCGACATATTTAGCCTGGTCCTGGAAGTGCCTTTTTGCCCATTTAAAACTGTTTTGGCATGGATTTGGCTAGAAACAGAGTTTCTGTCCCAGTTTTGTCATGGAACGAATGATCAGATAGCCACTTAATGCCAGGAACGTGTCATGTTTTTCCCCTTCGGACCCTTTTTTGCCATCGCTCTGCTTTTTGCATTTCCGATTGCCACGCACGCGCAGACTCAGCCACCAAAGGATGTCGAGACGAAAGGCCATGACGTCCGTGCAACAGGGAAAAGTAAAGTTCCAAACGTTGCCGACAAAGATAATCAAAGAGAACAACAGGCTGGCGATGAAAACGCAGTGATGACTACGCAACAAGGTATTCCTGTTGGCAATCACCAGAATTCTCTCAAATTGGGAACACGAGGTCCTACGTTACTCGAAGATTTTCAATTACGCGAAAAGATTTTCCATTTTGATCACGAGCGGATTCCGGAGCGAGTCGTACACGCTCGAGGGTTTGGGGCGCATGGCTACTATGAAAACTACGAGTCGCTTGCCGAAATCACTAAGGCTGACATTTTCCAGCGGGCCGGAGAGAAGACGCCAGCCTTTGTGCGATTTTCAACCGTTGCTGGTAGCGCTGGTTCGCCTGACCTAGCACGTGATGTACGTGGGTTCGCGGTCAAACTCTACTCACAGCAGGGAAACTGGGACATTGTCGGAAACAACATACCTGTGTTTTTTATTCAAGACGCAATTAAGTTCCCCGACTTGATACATGCTGCCAAGCCTGAGCCTGACAGTGGGTTTCCCCAAGCTCAGACAGCCCACGATAATTTCTGGGATTTCATATCGCTGACGCCCGAGAGTATGCACATGATCATGTGGATTATGAGCGACAGGACTATTCCCCGTTCGCTTCGGTTTATGGAAGGTTTCGGCGTCCATACGTTCCGGCTAGTGAATACGGATGGGAAATCGACATTCGTCAAATTTCATTGGAAGCCTAAACAAGGTCTTCAATCCGTTACATGGAACGAAGCAGTGAAAATTAACGGAGCTGATCCCGATTATCATCGGCGTGATCTGTGGACGTCCATCAAGGCGGGCAATTTTCCAGAATGGGAGTTGGGTTTGCAATTGTTTGATGACAAGTTCGCAGATCAATTTGGATTCGACATACTTGATTCAACCAAATTAATTCCAGAAGAACTTGTTCCGGTTCGAATTGTCGGTCGACTAGTACTGGATCGCACCGTCGACAACTTCTTTGCTGAGACTGAACAAGTCGCTTTCTGCACTCAAAACATCGTACCAGGGGTCGATTTCACCAACGACCCGCTTCTACAGGGTAGGAATTTTTCCTATCTAGATACCCAACTAAAACGACTCGGTAGTCCCAATTTTACTAATATTCCGATCA
This sequence comes from Pirellulales bacterium, assembly GCA_038219625.1. GTDB lineage: Bacteria > Planctomycetota > Planctomycetia > Pirellulales > Pirellulaceae > JBKCUI01. The sequence goes on from JBBRJI010000488.1 coordinate 3,984, forward strand.
ATGCTCCGCGATGTCCCATACATAACTTCCAACGAGACGGCCACATGACGGTTACCAACCCCAAAGGACGCGTAAACTATGAGCCAAACTCATGGGGTGGCGGACCAAGCGAATCGCCTGCAAAAGGCTTCCAATCTTATCCCGCACAAGAAGAAGGAACAAAACAGCGCACGAGATCGGAAAAATTTGCAGACCATTACAGTCAAGCACGCCAGTTCTTCATCAGTCAAACGCCAGTAGAGCAGGAACATATTTCGTCTGCGCTAGTTTTTGAGCTAAGCAAAGTCCAGCGAGTCGATATTCGTGCATCGATCGTTTCGCACCTAATGAACATCGATAGTAACTTGGCGAAAACGGTTGCGTCAGGGCTCCGTTTACTCGAGATGCCTAGCCCAGCCAAAGCCTTAAGGGCGACTCGGATGGACATGGAACCATCACCTGCGTTGAGCATGGTCAAGAATGGCCCGAAGAACTTTGCTGGTCGTACGGTCGGCATACTCATTACGGATGGTGTTGACTTTCAAAAACTGAATCAACTGGTCGACGCGATTAAGGAAGAGAATGCTTCCGTGAAACTCATTGCTCCACAGGTAGGCGGGGTTAAAGGAAACGACGGCAAATGGATCACTGCTGATGAGAAAATTGGCGGCGGTCCGTCGGTTCTTTATGATGCTGTGGCATTGCTTCCTTCGAAAGAAGGAGCGGTTCTCATGGCGGCGGATCCAGCAGCGCGCGACTTCGTTGCCGATGCACTAGCTCATCGGAAATTCATCGCCTACGGCGAATTTGCGAAGGAACTCTTAGAAAAAGCCAACGCAAATTCGACTAATCGTTCGCAACTTGTTTTACTTGATCAATCCAATTCTTTGCAAACATTTATAACGAAGTGTCGTAGCCTTCGTAGCTGGGCAGATTGAGAGTACTCTCCAACTCGGCCAAAAAGAACGTAGAGGCCATCGCCCAGTTGGAGCAGCAACTCCACGGTCGCCGCTCGTGGGTGGAAAAAATTGGTGACCAGATCGCTCGGTACTTTGGCAGCC
>JBBRJI010000489.1:0-5023 GCA_038219625.1 Pirellulales bacterium
GTTTCCTAGGTGTCTTGCTGCTAGGCGTTATCGAAGGGATTTTTCTCGCTGTGGGAATAGCGCTGCTCGCATTCGTTTGGCGAGCTTGGCGACCGTATTCTGCCGTCTTAGGCCGAGTCGATGGTCTCAAAGGTTATCACGATGTATCACGGCACCCGGAAGCCCATAGGGTACCCGGTCTCGTTCTCTTTCGATGGGATGCGCCTTTGTTTTTCGCGAACGCATCGATTTTTGAGGAGCAGGTGCTTCAAGCCATCGCAACTGCCCCGACCGAAACCAAAAGGGTTGTGGTTGCGGCCGAACCCGTTACGGACATTGACATCACGGCAGCCGATATGCTTGCCGCACTCGACCAAACGTTACGGGCATCCGGAACGGAGCTTTGCTTTGCGGAAATCAAGGGTCCCGTTAAAGACAGGCTTAAACACTATGGTCTGTTCGATACGTTCGGCACAGAAAACTTCTTTCGAACGATTGGCCAAGCGGTCAATTGCTACTTGACGAAACACCCCGTGGAATGGAACGATTGGGAAGACAATATTTAATCCCCTGTGGATGGCAGCCGAACATAAGCAAGCGAGATTGGTTGCGAATGCGACGAAGCACTTTCGCACACGTGTGACACCAGAGCACATCAGGTACACTAAACAGACAATGCGAGGGACTGCTGTTTGGAAACGAACTTATCTTGTCTCTTGCTAACTAACCGTAGCGTTGTCCGTCGCTTGCAAAGTGACTGGGCGGAACAGGAAGCAAAGAATGTCTCACTCAAGTGTATCCGCATCCTATTTAGGTCTGAAATTGAAGTCCCCCATCATGGTTGGCTCCTGTCCCATGACGCTTGTTCCAGAACGAGTTCGCGAGCTATCGATCGCGGGGATTGGCGCGATCGTGCTCCCCTCCTTGTTTGAGGAGCAGATCGTTCATTTGCGCAATCAACGCGGGGAGCAAGTCAGCCAGCGAGAGTCGCAGGTGGAATGGTTGAGTTACGAGCAAAGCGAGGACCATTACAATGGAGGCCCTGATGCGTACTTGGAAACCATTTCACGTCACAAAAAATTTTCTGACATACCGGTCATTGCCAGTTTGAATGGTTGTACGGGTGGTCATTGGTTGAGTTTTGCCGTGGATCTTCAGCGGGCCGGAGCGGATGCCATTGAATTGATGATTGAGCCTGAAATTACTGAACCGTCGGTCAGCGGTGATCGTGTTGAACGGGAGCTTCTGGCATGCGTCACTTATCTGTGTGACCAGGTTAGTATTCCCATCTCGGTCAAATTATCGCAGTATCACACCAATCTCTCGAATCTGGCGTGGCGACTGGCTGAAGCGGGAACTTCTGGTCTGGTTGGCTTTGCCCATGCGACGACATGGGAGGTTAGTACGGAACGCATAAGGACCTCGATAAGGTGGTCGTTGACCCATTCTGGAAATATCAATCCTACTATCGACGGATTGATTCGGTTGCGTTCCGGTGGTCCGTCAATAAGTTTGGCAGCCAGTGGCGGTATTTGTTCGATCGACGACGTTACACGAGTCGTGATTGCGGGTGCAGACGTCGCGATGATAACCAGTGAGGTCTATCGAGCTGGGCCTGAAATAGTCGCTTCGATGCTCACCGGTTTGCGCGATTTCTTAAACTCGCACAGATTTAATACATTTGAGGAGTTTGTGCAATCGCGAGTAGCACCTACGCTGAGCCTTCGCAGAGCACGATTGCAAGCGATAACTCGGCCGCAACGCTTCGACGATCCAACTCCGGAACAACCGCACCAAACAGGGGACCGTTGGGGACACCCTAGCTGACGCTCAGGCAAGCGGGGACAGGAAGGGGGATGTCCACTCCTATTGCAAGTTCGCATCTCTTTCCGCTTGAAGTACAACAAGGCTTCGCGGTTCGACCTGTGCGTAGTTGCTCTCGATAACAGTGGCGCTCTCGAAGGACAGAATATCGTGTGGCCGAGCAAACGAAGTATCGATAACCCTTCGCCATTCTTCTGGCGTTCGCTCGAAAACACCGAAGGTCTTGGCTTCGCTATCCGCATTGATCATAACATAGAGATCGTACGGATCTTCCAGCGTACCGTGCAAGCAATACGCGATGCTTCTCGCGTTGCTGAACTACAGTGTGCTGTAAAGCCTTTGACATGGACTTCGTAAATGATTAAGTCAGATCCGTGTCGGATCGAAGAATCCACTCCCCAATCGAACTGTACAGATTTCGAAGGTAGGCTTGTTGACGTCAACTTGACGTGCAACGAACGGCGACTCGGTGGCACTAGCAACTAGAGTAACATGTTTTGGGCAGCGAGTCAGTTTGGCACAATTTTCTAACGAGACTGTGCGGATGGTCGCGCCTCCTGAATTCCTTCGCAGCTATATCTAGAGGGATGGTAAATATCGCCCGAGTGGAACCCGAATCGAACTCGGGGGCATTCGTATGCCCTCGGCTTGATCGGGAAACAATATGATACACGGTCGGCATGGCGATTGCGAGCGAACGGGAACGCGCTGGTCTTCCGTTCGTTTTGTTGTTTGTGCCTACTCAAGGATTACAAGATGTCGATTCGCAACTTGAACCGACTGTTTCAGCCGCGGAGCGTTTCAGTCATTGGAGCAAGTCCAAAGAAATTGAGTATCGGCAAGATCGTATTGTCGAACTTGGTGGACGAGGGCTTTTCCGGTACGGTCTATCCCGTCAATCCAAAATACCAAGACATCGATGGAATCCCGTGCCTTAGATGCGTCGAAGACATACTCGACCCTATTGATTTGGCAGTTGTTTGTACCCCCGCTGCAACGGTACCAGGAATCGTCGAAGAGTGTGGACGAGCTGGAGTCCTAAATTTGCTGATCCTTTCCGCGGGTTTTCGTGAGATTGGTGAGACCGGTTTAGCATTAGAGAAAGAGGTTCATCAGCTAGCTGCCAAGTATCCGTCAATGCGCATTGTTGGACCGAACTGCTTAGGGATTCTCTCACCTCAACATGGTTTAAACGCCAGCTTTGCGCGCAGGCTTCCGAAGCCAGGTCGGACCGCCTTCCTATCGCAATCTGGGGCCCTTTGCACTGCCATTATGGATTGGGCCATCGACCAGGGGATTGGTTTCTCGGCAATCGCTTCGCTGGGAAATGCGTTAGACGTCGACCTTGGTGACCTGATCGACTATTTGGCGACCGATCCGTATACCGATTCCATCGTGTTGTACATCGAGTCGATCGGCGACGCCCGCAAGTTCATGTCAGCGGCCAGGGCCTTTACTCGCACCAAACCGATCGTAGCTTACAAAGCGGGACGATTTGCAGCTTCGGCCAAGGCGGCCGCATCTCATACCGGTGCGATGGTTGGAGAGGACAGTGTCTACGATGCGGCCATGGCCAGAGCAGGAATCGTTCGGGTTTATGATATGACCGAATTGTTTAGCTGCGCAGAAGTCCTCGCTCGAGGCAATCTGCCGCGCGGACCTCGATTGGCGATTGTCTCCAACGCGGGTGGGCCTGGTATCATGGCCACCGACGCATTGCTATCGCGACAAGGAGTCCTTGCGACACTTTCCGAACAGACCTTCGAGAAACTGAATCAGCAGTTACCTCCAACTTGGTCGCATCAAAATCCGATCGACATTTTGGGAGATGCGCCATCCTCGCGATTTGGAACGGTCGTTGAGACAGTCCTGCAGGATAGCAGTGTTGATGGCATAGTTGTTCTCTTGACACCGCAAGCCATGACGGATCCTGCCGAATCCGCAAACGCGATAATCGCGGCCAGCGCTCAGTCGACCAAGACGATTCTGGCTGCCTGGATGGGTGGCGCCTCGGTGCGCACAGGAGTTGAAAAGCTGAATCAAGCGGGCCTCCCTAACTTCCATAGTCCCGAGCAGGCGGTAGCGGCCTTCGAAAGCATGGTCCAATATGGTCGGCGAAGGGACATACTCTATGAGACACCCCATGAACGCGCCATAGATTTCCGCTTCTCTAAGGCCCAACGTGAGGCTTGCATTCAAGGCAAGTCGGGATTGCTCAATGAGATAGAATCGAAAGCTATTCTAGCTGCCTACGATATCCCCACCAATGAAACCCTATTTGCGTCCGATTCCATCGAAGCCGTAGACATCGCGCGACGGCTCAACTGCCCGGTCGCGTTAAAGATTGTGTCGCCGGATATCAGTCACAAAAGCAATGTTGGCGGGGTGATGCTCAACCTGCAAGGTGACGCCGAAGTTGCAGCGGCCTTCGAAAAAATCCTCTGGTCGGCTAGCAATTCACGACCGGGGGCTCGGCTCGATGGCGTTTCGGTGCAACCGATGGTCTTGGACCCCAACGCAGTCGAACTCATCGTGGGTGTGAAGCGAGATCCAACGTTCGGTTCCGTCCTCATGGTTGGTTCCGGCGGAACGATGGCCGAGCTCGTTCAGGACCGAGTCGTGGGGCTTCAGCCTTTGAACGATCGATTTGCTACGCGAAAGCTCGAATCGATGCGAGCTTGGCCGCTGCTGAATGGATTTCGGGGGCGTCCCCGGGTAAATATCGATCAACTGATGGATACACTCATTCGGCTGTCGTATTTGGTTGCCGAACGGCCTGAGATTGTTGAGCTCGATATCAACCCCTTGGTCATCACACCCACCTCAGTCATCGCCGTGGACGCAAGGATTGCGTTGGATCCTCGAGGTCCTTTCGCGTTAACGCGCCCTTATGCACATTTGGCGATTCGCCCATACCCTTCCGAACTAACGCGACAAGTCACGTTGACGGACGGGCAAAGCGTTACACTCCGCCCTATACGTCCCGAGGACGAACAAGCGTGGATTCAGTTGCTAGAAAGCTGTTCCCCCGCCACGATCCACGATCGCTTTGGCGGGTTGGTGCACCAATTCAATCACCAGTTCGCTGCTAGGTTTTGTTTTATCGATTACGATCGCGAACTTGCAATCGTAGCCGAGACTGAGGTAGATGGCGTTAAACAGCTTCTTGGTGTAGGGCGATTGGTGGCCTATGCCGATCATTCAAGGGCGAGTTTAGCGT